>NZ_JAXIXE010000003.1:0-12238 GCF_036305205.1 Megasphaera massiliensis | reverse complement strand
GAGAAATCTGGGAGTAGTAACGCCAATGGAAAAACATGCCAGCTATTGGCTGGCAGCATAAAAAACTGCCACCGGAAACCGGTGGCAGAAACAAAATCTATTTATGTTTTTTCGAGTGTCTACTTGACGGGTAGCAGTTCACGAACGGTAGGAGCTTTTTCGCTGTATCAGCGGATAAACTTGATGAAATTGTCTTTTCTCGGAGACGCAGCCGGCTCCGGCCCGTCGCCGTATCCGACGATACAGTGGCCGACGCCGACTAAGTGTTCCGGAAGGCCCCATTCTCGAAGTAAAGACTTTCCTTCGGGGAGTTCAAATTCTTCACGGGCTCTGTTTATCCAACATGAACCGAGGTGCAGGGCTGCGGCGGCATTCATAAGAAAGACAGCCGTCAGACCAGGCGTTGGGGGACTTTTCCATGTCGGCCAGAACGACCAGGGCCGTCGGGGCACCGTACAGAGGATCCGTGTCGGTTCCTTTGATTTTGGCATTCATGGCCGTCAAGCGGCCTAAGGTGTCCGGATTTTGAACGACGACGATGGTACAGGGCTGGATTCCCTTGGCACTGGCGGCATTCATTCCGGCTTGGAGGATGAGGTGGAGATCTTCGTCGCAGATTTGGGCTTTTTTGTATTTTCGGACACTCCTCCTGTTCGTAAGGGTGCGGATGGTTTCGTTCATAAAAATCACTCCTTGAAAAGTTGCGGCAATTCGATTCGAGAGCTCGCCGCTATGATTGTTTGTCAGTCCTATTATAGGTCGTCGACGTTGGCAGGAAAAGGGGAGGGATGAGACAAAAAAGGATTCTTTTTTCCTGTCAGGCAGTCTCCGGAGACGGGGCCTTAATCTATTGCTTGATACTGGCGATTTGATGGAAAAATATGCTATAATAAAACGATTAGATAGTGATGAAGATAGTATCTAGGAGCGATTGCATTGAAAACACAAGCACCGAAGCTTTCACAGGAGTATATTCAACCGCTGGCCGATGTCTTCAAGGTTTTGGGAGATCCGACACGGCTTCGCATTTTACGCCTTCTCATGGATGGAGAAGTTTGCGTTCGTTGTATTTCTGAAGAACTTGGCATGGGTCAATCGGCTGTATCTCATCAACTGCGTATTTTGCGGGATGCCCGCTTGGTTCAGTTCCGGCGGGAAGGTAAGAACGTGCAGTATTCCTTGGCCGATGCCCACGTATTTACGCTGCTCAACGTCGGGTTGGAGCACGTCGCCGAATAAGGGGGGCCTATGTATCTTTGTTTAATGCGCCACGGAAAGGCACAGCCTTTTTCTTTAAAAAAGCCGGATAAACAGCGGGAATTGACGGAAAAAGGCTGCTGTCAGGCCGCTTCTATGTCCTCTTGGGCCGCATCGTGGTGGCCGGAGGGAAAAACGGCACTTTGGGTCAGTCCCTATGTACGGACTTGCCAGACGGCATCTTATTTGGAACAAGAGCTGCCAATCGGGCAGTTCCATACCCATGAAGCCCTGGCTTCGGGAGAACTCGTTGCCGTATATGATCAAATTTTGAGTCAGGAAAAATCGGACGTCGTCTGCATCGTCGGCCATTCCCCCTTCCTCGACCGCTGGGTTCAGGCCTGGACGGGGACAGCCGTCGACTTCAAGACCGGCAGCATGGCCCTTTTGGACTTTGACGTCCATGGCGGGCGAATCGGCTCGGCCTCTTTGCTTTTCTACGTTCATCCGAAAGCCTTGAAATTTTTGGAGGCGTCTCGTAAAAAATAACGATGGTTGGAGGTTTTATCTATGATGAAACATGTATTGTCCATTGCCGGTACCGATCCGTCCGGCGGAGCCGGGGCGGCAGCCGACTGCAAGACCTTTTGTGCTCACGGCTGCTTTGCCTTGAATGTCATTACGGCTGTTGTTTCACAGAATACACAGGGCGTTCGCGGATATATGGACGTCACACCGGAACTGATCGCATCTCAAATTGATGCCGTATTTGAAGATATCGACGTCGATGCCGTTAAAATCGGCATGGTCAGCGTGCCCGAAACGATTCGGGTCATTGCTGAAAAATTGAAGCAGTACCGTCCGGCCTTCGTCGTCATCGACCCGGTCATGGTTGCTACCAGCGGCCATCGTCTGCTGGCTCCGGAAGCCGAACAGACCTTGAAGGACGTATTGCTGCCCTTAGCCGATGTGTTGACGCCGAACCTTCCGGAAGCGGAAGTATTGACCGGTAAAAAGATTGAAAGTTTTGAAGATATGGAAGGGGCGGCGAAAGCCATTGCCGCCATGGGAGCTAAGGCCGTGTTGGTAAAAGGAGGTCACCGCATTGCCGATGCGACGGATGTCCTGTTCGACGGCGAAACATTCCATTACTATAAGGGAAAACGCATTGAAAGCACGAGCACTCATGGAACGGGATGTTCTCTGTCGAGTGCCATTGCTTCTAATCTAGCCAACGGCATGAGTCTGTCCGATGCCGTTCAGGCTGCTAAAACGTATGTCTTTGAAGGAATCGCCCATGCCGAACCGATTGGCAAAGGCCATGGCCCGATCCATCATTTCTATGAATTATATAAGAAAGCAGGTGTCAATTGATATGAACATTACATACTCTTTGAAAAAGGCCTGCTGCCTGGTCATGACGGCAGCTTCTATTGGCGGCGTCGCTTTGGCAGCAACGCCTCAGGATACGTATGAAGAAGCGGCCCGCAATATGGCGGCTCATCCCCAGGGGGCTTATACCTTGACCTTAGGTATCAAGATGCCCTTCGTCGGTGACGGCGCCGTCGTCAATCAGATCAATATCCAGGAACAGCCTTTCGTCGTCGAATCGCAAGTAAAGACCGAAGGCTTCGCTTCCCAGGCGATGGATAAAATTCACCAGAACAAGGCTTATGGCGTCCAGAACGGGAAAAAACTCGACGTCTACTATATGGACCAGGAAAAAGACGGCCAATGGATGAAGAAAAGTTATGACTTAAGGGATTCTAAACCCATTGCCAGCTATTTGACGAACGATCACAACGTCCTTTCTGGCGTAAAATCGGTTACCCGTGCCGGCGGAAACGACTATCATGTCGTCTTTGATGCATCCCGTCTCTATACGGCCTCGGATGAAGCCAACTGGAAGAAGGAAGGCATGACCGATGAACAGGTCCGCGTGTTGGCCAAGGTCCTTCAGGGACTGCAGAAAGTCGGCGACGTACAGACTGTCGTTACCATCGATCCTTCGACGAAGCGCATTTCCCGCATCAGCCTGCCCTTGACGGACCAGCTCCGAAGCTTGGCCTTGACCTTGGTTGACGAATTTGGCCGCAATGATGCTGAAAAAGCCGTATCCCAGTCTTTCATCAAAATGAGCGAAGTCAATTTGACCATTGATTATACGGCCTTGCCCCAGGGAACCCGGCTGACTGTCCCGGAAAATATCATCAAGACAGCTAAAACCGGAAAGTAATTGTAAAATTTTTGTGTAAGAATGAAGGATTATTCAAAAAAAATAAGCTAGATTGTTGACAGCGTCCCGGAAATAACGGAAAATATGATAGAAGGAATTATTTCCACTACTGTTCGTTTTATCTTCATATAGGATAGACCTGCAGCTCCGATAGGGGGCTCCGGTTGGAACGGATACAACTATATTTATTTTTAGGAGGTATATTTTGGCTAAAAAAGAAAAACTCATGGTAATTCCCTTAGGTGGCTTAGGTGAAATCGGCAAGAATATGACGGTTATCCAGTACGGAAACGATATTATCGTCATCGATGCCGGTCTGGCCTTCCCTGATGACGATATGTTCGGCATCGACCTCGTCATCCCGGACATGAGTTACTTGATTGAAAACCGGGACAAAGTACGGGCTGTCGTCATTACTCATGGTCACGAAGACCATATCGGCGGCTTGTCCTACTTACTCAATGAAGTAAACGTGCCCGTGTACGCAACGAAACTGGTATGCGGCCTCATTGAAGGGAAACTCAAAGAAAACCACATTACGAATTACACCTTGAACGAAGTTCATCACGGTGACGAAGTACAGATAGGCTGTATGAAAGTCGGCTTTATCCACACCAATCACTCTATTCCCGATGCCAGTGCCCTCTATTTCCGCACTCCTGTCGGAACGATCGTCCATACAGGGGACTTTAAAGTCGATATGACACCGGTCGACGGGAAACAGATGGACATGCACAAATTTGCAGAATTAGGCCGCCGCGGCGTACTGCTCCTGATGTCGGACAGTACCAATGCCGAACGGCCGGGGTACACTGAATCGGAAACGACGGTCGGCCATGCTTTCCGCAAGGCCTTCCGTGCAGCTAAGGGCCGTATTATCTTGGCGACATTCGCCTCGAATATTTCCCGTATCCAACAGGCTATCAATACGGCCATCCAATTCAAACGTAAGGTAACCGTTCTCGGCCGCAGCATGGTCAACAACGTTCAGGTTGCCATTGAACTGGGCTACCTCGATGTGCCCGAAGGCGTCCTCATCGAACCGGATGAGCTCAACCGTTATCCGGCTGACCAGGTCCTCATCCTGACGACGGGCAGCCAAGGCGAACCGATGGCCGGGTTGTCCCGTATGGCATCTAATAACCACCGCAGCGTCAGCATCATGCCCGGCGATACGGTCATCATTTCGGCAACGCCGATTCCCGGCAATGAAACCGGTGTCGGCCGTACCATCGACAACCTCATGCGCCTCGGTGCCAATGTCATCGCCGGTCGGGATAAGAAAATTCATGTATCCGGCCATGCCAGCCAGGAAGAACTGAAGCTCATGCTGGGGCTCATTAAGCCGAACTACTTCGTTCCGATTCACGGTGAATACCGCATGCTTCGGACCCATGGCGACTTAGCTGTCATGATGGGCGTCGACAAAGATCACGTCCTCATTGGCGACAATGGACAGATTTTTGAATTTTCCAATCGCTCCGGTCATAAGACGGGCCATGTCAATGCCGGCCGCGTCTTCGTCGACGGCTTCGGTGTCGGCGACGTCGGCAACATCGTCATCCGCGACCGCCAGCAGCTGGCTATGGAAGGCGTCGTCATTGTCGTCATGACCTTGGCAAAGGGCACGAGCCATCCCTTGGCCGGTCCCGATATCGTATCCCGCGGCTTCGTCTATGTCCGCGATTCCGAAGAACTGATCCGCGAAGCCCACGACCGGGTTGCCGCTGTTCTCGAACGCTGTGAAGCCGGAAATATTCGCGAATGGGCTGTCATCAAGTCTCAAGTACGCGATACCCTCAGTCGGTATCTCTATGAAAAGACGCGGCGCCGCCCGATGATTTTACCGATTATTATGGAAGTATAAAACGTGACATATCGTTGTACTGTGACAGCGGGGGCATCTCTTGTCTCCGCTGTTTCGCAGTTTTTATTGGAAGGGGGAAATCCTATGGAGCAGAAGCGTGTTACGCCGCTGACGACGGCCGGTTGCTTTGCCGCCATAATGCTGCTTTTTGCGCTTCTAAGTACATTTGTACCTGTCTTTTCTTTCTTTGGCTACTTTATCATGCCCGTGCCGATGACGATTATCTTTATGAAGTACGGCCTGCGTTATGCCGTACTGCTCGGCGTCACAGTCGGCGTCCTTATGGGCATCTTCATCGATCCGATTACGGCACTCTATCAGTTCATTATCTTCGGCTCTGTCGGCCTTGCCTTGGGAGCCGGATTTCGGAATCAATGGCCGGCTGCACGTCTTTTGGGAACGGTGGCGGCTGTCTTGGCCGGTGCCTTTGCCCTGACCTGCCTCTTGGCGTATGTCGCCTTGGATATCAATATCTTTACTCAGTTCAATGACTTCTTTACCCAGCTCATGGATACACTGGAAGCCCAGTACAAGTCACAGGGCATGTCCGATGTCCAATTGACGGAAAATATGGCCCAGCTGGCACAGATCCGGGAATTGCTGCCGTCTCTTTTGCCCATGTTCTTTGCCTTGGGCATGATGATCATGGCCTATATCCATATCGCCTTTTCTCAAGTTATCCTGCGGCGCCTGGGCTTTTCGGTCGAGTCCTTTTTGCCGATTCGTTATTGGGAAATGCCTCGTTGTATGATATACTTATATATATTGGCCTTGGTCATGAAGTATTGGGGCGTTACCCGGGAGATTGACTGGCTCAATATCATCGGCATGAATCTCTCTCAGCTTGCTTACTTTTTTCTTTGTGTTCAGGGGATTGCCCTTATTTTGTACCTCATCAACCGCCGTTTCCAACTGAGAAATGGCTTGCAGGCCCTGATCCTCATCCTGTTTTTTGTCATGCCTGTTTTTTCGTATGCTGCCTTTGTGGCCGGCATCTTCGACATGCTTGCGAACTATAGAAAAAAAGATTACACGCGTTAGTGTGCAGGGGGCGGAACCATGTTTAAAAATTTGCTGTCAAGACGGTCGGACGGACCTTTTTTCCTGATTACTGTCTTGCTGATTCTTGTCATTGCCGTCTATAATTGGATCATTGCCTTGTTGGCCGTTATCCTGACCGGCGGTGCCTATGTCCTGACCCGCAAGAATCACAATGAACGCAGCCGAGAAATAAGTCAGTTTTTCGATGCCATTTCACGCAGTGTCGATCAGGCATCGACTTATGCTGTACAGAACCTGCCTATCGGCATTGCCATCATCGATATGCAGTCGAATCTGTGCTGGGCTAACAGTGTTTTTCGTGATTGGGTAGGCGATATCGACAATGATCAGAAGCTGGATCATATCATGCCCAATTTGAAAGTTGATAAATTTTGGGGAAAATCGGGCTATTTTTTTGAACACATCAGCGAACGATATTACCGCGTCGTCTATAAGTACTTGCAGACCGAAGCGGCAGAAGATGACAACTACCTCATCCTTTACTTTGAAGACATTACCGATACGGAACGGCAGAAGATAAATTCTTTGGCAGCTGTCCCCGTTTTTTGTGATATCGAAATCGACAATATGGAAGAAGTCGCCAAGGGGATGACGGCCGTCCAGCGGGCGACGTTGGTGACCAATGTCAACAACGCTCTCATTGGCGAACTGTCCGGGCACAACTGCTTCATTCGCGGCTACGGCAATGAAAAGTACATCGCCTGTATGAGTCGGGAAACACTCGAATTTTATAAAGAGAACAACTTTGCTTTCTTAGAAAAAATTCGTGCCATCCATACGGTAAACCAGATTCCCGTTACCCTCAGTATGGGCGTGGCTCTCTTTCCGAGCGACGTCATCGCTGCCGGTAAGGCCGACTTCAATGAATTAGCCGATAAAGCCCGGGCAGGCCTCGATTTGGCTTTAGGGCGCGGCGGTGACCAGGTCGTCGTCTATGAAGACGATGGGTCACCTCATTTTTATGGCGGTAAAACGCGGAGCGTCGAAAAGAATACTCGCGTACGGGCCCGCGTCGTATCCCAAGCCATTCATGAACTCATTGACAATAGTGAAATGGTCCTGGTTATGGGGCACGAACGGGAAGATTATGACAGCCTCGGTGCTGCCGTCGGCGTTGCGCACATGGCCCGTCTGGCTGAAAAGCCGGTCCATGTCGTCCTCAGCGATCAGGCCGATGCCGTTCAGCGCCTGACGTCGGAACTGATGGATGATCCTGACTTCAAAGACTTGATCATTTCCCCGGAAACGGCAGAAAAAATTTGCAATAACCAGACCTTGCTGTTCATCACCGATACGCATCGGCCGGATATGACGGCGGCGCCGGCACTTTTGACCAAGACCGATCACCGCGTCGTCATCGACCACCACCGCCGTAGTTCGGATTTTATCCAAAAACCGCTGCTTACGTATACCGAAACGTCGAGTTCGTCGACGAGTGAACTCGTAACGGAACTCTTACAGTATTTCCAGGAAGATGTAGATCTGGCTAAAATCGAAGCGACGGCCCTCTATGCGGGTATCGTCGTCGATACCAAGAACTTCGCCGTCCAGACCGGCGTCCGTACCTTTGATGCGGCTTCTTATCTTCGTCGCTGCGGAGCCGATCCCGACATCGTCCGCGATCTGTTCAGCTGTGATTTTGACACCGTAAAGGACCGGGCTGCCATCCTGTCGGGAGCCCGCATTAAAGACGGCATTGCTGTCGCAAGTTGTCCTAAGGGACAGGCTAATGCCATGATCATTGCCGCACAGGCTGCCGATGCCTTGGTTAATATCGACAAGGTCGAAGCCAGCTTTACTTTTTACTACCTCGACGACGGCTATATTGGCGTCAGTGCCCGATCGCGAGGCGATATCAATGTACAACTCGTCATGGAAGCCATTGGCGGCGGCGGTCATCGCACCGTAGCCGGTGCCCAGGTCAAAGGGCGCACGATGGAAGAAGCACAAGACGTCGTCATGGCGGCTCTCCGTGAAACGTTAGATAAAAATAAGGAGATTGATGAAAAATGAAGGTAATTTTATTAGAAGATGTAAAGAAACTCGGAAAAAAGGGGGACATCGTCGAAGTCTCCGAAGGCTATGGCCGTAACTTCCTCCTGCCCCGTAAGTTAGCAGCGCCGGGCACGTCGGAAAATATCAACGATGCCAAGCAGAAGAAAGCCGCAGCTCAGCATAAGGCCCAGGTAGCATCAGACGAAGCCGTCATCTTGGCCAGTCAGCTCAAGAAAGTAGAGCTCACGATTCCCGTTAAAGTCGGTGAAGGCGGCAAAGTATTCGGAGCCATTACCGGAAAGAACATCAGTGACGCTGCGAAGGAACAGTATGACATCGACCTTGACAAGAAGAAAGTTGAAATCAAGGATCCGATTAAATCCGTCGGCGACTACGATGTCACCATCCGTGTTCATCCGACCATTACCAGTGTCATTAAAATACACGTTGTAGAAGGCTGATTCACTAGCCGCAAGAGGTTACAATGAAAGAATTATTGGATAAACTGTTACAGCGCCATAAGTACTTAGAACCTACGGCGGAGGAAGAACTCCGCCGCCAGGTTAATGTGCTTTATGGCGCTTTTACTGGCCTTATAGGGTCTGAAAAAATGGTCCTCCGTGCCAGCAAATACTCAGCCTTGTCGTACATTCATTCTGAAGACCCCCGCCAGCGTCTGGTCGGACTACAGCGTCTCATTTACGAAGACGTATCGTACGATAAGGTGCCCGGTGACGACGAAGTCATCAATGTTCTCAATGAGCTTGAAATGGTCCTTGCCGAAATGCTGGCCCGTCAGGCCGTTGAGGAACGACTGGAAAAGAAAATTACTCAGCGCATGGACGAAAAACAGCAGGAATACGTGCGGGAAATCAAGATGGAACTCATCAAAGAAGAACTGCACGATGTAGAAACGCAGCAGACCAAGCGCAAGCTCAAAGAATTGGATGACCTCGAAAAGGTCGAACTTACGGAATCGGTCATGGAACGGGTACGGCCGAAACGGCTCAGTGCCATCGTCGGTCAAGAACGGGCCGTCGAAGCCATGCAGAGTAAGCTGGCTTCCGTCTATCCCCAGCATCTGCTCCTCTACGGACCGCCCGGCGTCGGCAAGACGACGGCTGCCCGCATCGTCCTCGATGAAGCAAAGAAACTGGCCTTTACGCCCTTTGGTCCTAAGGCTCCCTTTGTAGAAACGGACGGGACGACCCTTCGTTGGGATTCGCGGGATATGACCAACCCCCTCATCGGCTCGGTTCACGATCCGATTTATCAGGGGGCTCGCCGCGATTTGGCCGATACGGGCATTCCGGAACCGAAACCGGGGCTGGTCACCGAAGCTCATGGCGGCATCTTATTCATCGATGAAATCGGTGAAATGGATCCGATGCTGCTCAATAAATTGTTGAAAGTCATGGAAGATAAACGGGTTCGCTTCGAATCGGCTTATTACGATGAAGACGATCCCAACGTCCCCCAATATATCCGCAGACTCTTTGCCGAAGGGGCACCGGCGGATTTCATTCTCATCGGAGCCACGACGAGAGACCCGTCGGAAATCAATCCGGCCATTCGCTCGCGCTGTGCAGAAATCTTTTTTGAACCCCTCATTCCGACGGACATCGAAAAAATCGTTTCTCATGCAGCGGAACAACTGGGGGCGTCCCTTGAAGACGGCGTCGCTAAATCTATTGCCGAATTTACCATTGAAGGGCGAAAAGCCGTCAACATTCTGGCCGATACCTACGGATTGGCCGTATTCCAGTCGGGAAATAAAGATCAGGTACGCATTACCAAGGACCATGTCCGCCGCGTCGCCCAGATCAGCCGCCTCGTTCCCTATGTGACGGAAAAGGCCAGCAATACGCCGGTCGTCGGCAAGGTGTTCGGCCTTGGCGTTGCCGGGTACCTGGGATCTGCCATTGAAATTGAAGCCGTTGCCTTTCCGGCGCGAGAACCGGGAAAAGGATACTACCGATTCAATGATACGGCAGGCTCCATGGCCAAGGATTCGATGTTCAATGCGGCAGCTGTTATGCGCCGCGTGACGGGGAAAGAACTTTCCGATTACGACGTCAACATCAATTTTGTTGGCGGCGGCAATATCGACGGCCCGTCGGCAGGATGTGCCATTACGACGGCCCTTATTTCAGCCGTATCCGGCGTGCCCGTCCGTCAGGACATGGCCCTCACCGGGGAAATCTCTATCCAAGGTCAGGTCAAACCCGTCGGCGGCGTCTTTGAAAAAGCCTACGGGGCCTGCCAAGCCGGCATGAAGGGCATCATCATCCCTAAGGAAAATTCTCATGACATTCCGGAACGCCATCTGGGACTCGATATCCATTATGCCGCTGATATTGACGACGTACTGAAATTGATGTTGGTCAAATAGGGGGAATCATAGTATGGAACAGCGGGTGCCACCGCAGAATGTCGAAGCCGAACAAGCTGTCCTCGGAGCTATGCTCCTAAGCCACGATGCGGTCATCTTGGCGATGGAACGACTGCAGTCGCACGACTTTTACCGGGATGTCCACCGCGTCATCTTTGAAGGCATGGAACATCTGCACCGGGAAAATAAAGAAATCGACGTCATTACCTTAACCGAAGAGCTGCGGCGCATGAAGCGCCTGGATGATGTCGGCGGCGTCGAATACGTCCTGCAGCTGCCCAATATGGTCGCGACGGCAGCCAACATCGAATACCACGCCAACATCGTTTCTGAAAAAGCCTTGGCGCGGAACCTTATTTCGACGTGTACCGAATTGACGACTGAAGCCTACGATGGAGAAAAGGAACCGGAGGACCTCCTCGACGATGCCGAACGAAAGATTCTGCAGCTGTCGGATACGAAAAACCGCGGCGACTTTGCCTCTGTCGGCGCCGTCGTCGAAACGACCCTCGATAAAATTACCAAACTTTATGAAAATAAGGCCGGTCTTACGGGTCTTCCTACGGGATTTCGCGATCTCGACCGCATGACATCGGGCCTTCAACCGTCTGATCTCATCCTCGTCGCCGCCCGGCCCAGTATGGGTAAGACGGCCTTTACCCTGAACATTGCTCAGAATGTCGGCGTCCGTCAGCGAAAGACGGTGGCCTTCTTTTCCCTGGAAATGTCTCAGGAACAGCTCGTACAGCGTCTGCTCTGCCAGATCGCTCATATCGATTCACAAAAGCTGCGTACGGGTCAGCTCAACAGTGATGACGAATGGACGCGCCTTACCGATGCCTGCGACAAGCTCTATGAATCGCCGGTCTACATCGACGATACGCCGGGGATTTCCGTTGCCGAAATGCGTTCTAAGGCGCGGCGGCTAAAGTCAGAGCATGGCCTGGATCTCATTATCGTCGACTACCTGCAGCTCATGCAGGGGCGTAACTCGGAAAGCCGCCAGCAGGAAATCTCTGAAATTTCCCGATCCCTGAAGGCCTTAGCCCGGGAACTCAAAGTGCCTTTGATCGCCTTGTCTCAGCTCAGCCGAAGCGTAGAAAGCCGTCAGGATAAGCGGCCAATGCTCAGTGACCTCCGTGAATCGGGGGCTCTTGAACAGGATGCCGACATCGTTTCCTTCTTATATCGAGAAGACTATTACGATAAGGAAACGGAAAATCAGCACATTACGGAGGTCATCCTGGCGAAGCATCGTAACGGGCCGGTGGGCTCGGTCAAACTTTACTTTAAAAATGAATTTACTTTGTTCCTCAACTTGGATACGCAGCACGAAGGATAACGTGCTGCGTTCTTTTTGAAGAGGGAAAGAAAAAGAGGTTAATTGCAATACCAATTAGGACACTCGAGACAATTCGGCCTGAAATTTAGATTCAGCATCTTCGTAAGCAAAGATTTTTCGAGGCAGTTCATTGATCCAGCGTTCAAT
>NZ_JAXIXE010000002.1:0-107333 GCF_036305205.1 Megasphaera massiliensis | reverse complement strand
CGCTTTAGGTAAATACATCGGTGACAACAACCTCACTATGGCCGTGAAAGATGTTAACGGCCAGAAGATTTATGACCTCAAATTGAAGAATGAAGTTGTTATCGGTCAACCGGGCAAGGACGGTAAAGATGGCACACCGGGTAGCATCGGCTTAGTCGGTCCGCAAGGCCCTGCCGGTGAAGACGGTCAGCCGGGCAAGAACGCTTATGGTGAAATCTCCGTGAAGAACGGCGTCGATGGTGTCGATGGTAAGCATGGTAAAGACGGTATCACACGTATCGTTTATGAAGATGAAAAGGGTGAAGAACATACGGTAGCTACCCTGGAAGACGGCTTGAAATTTGCCGGCGATACGAAGGACGTCACGATTGCTAAGAAGCTGAACGAAACCCTTGAAGTTAAGGGCGGAATCAGCGATGCAAGCCTGCTCTCTGACAACAACATCGGTATTGTAGCTGATAAAGATGCTGGCTTGACCGTTAAGTTAGCGAAGAACATTAACCTGAATGACGGCAGCGTACGTATCGGTGGCACGACTGCTGAAGATGGTACAACTACCGGTGGCATTTACATCGCTAATCAGAACGGCGTTGTAACTACTAAGGCTAATACAACTGAAGACGGCTTATTCATTACCGGCTTGAGCAATACCGATTGGAATCCGGAAGCAAATGGCATTGTTGAAAGCCGTGCCGCTACGGAAAAACAACTGAAAGCAGTGGCAGATTCTTCCGCAAAAGTTGATGCAACTAACTTGTCA
The DNA here is from genome assembly GCF_036305205.1 of Megasphaera massiliensis. Lineage (NCBI taxonomy): Bacteria > Bacillati > Bacillota > Negativicutes > Veillonellales > Veillonellaceae > Megasphaera > Megasphaera massiliensis. Next base: position 106,573 of record NZ_JAXIXE010000002.1, on the reverse strand, counting down.
AACGATAATGTAAATAGTTGGAAGACCAAATTGGGTATTACCGACACCTTACTCAGTGATGCTGGAGCATGGAAACTCACTGTAAACGGAGCCGGCGAACGGTCCATTAAGAAAGATTCCGTAATTAACTTTGTTAACGGCGAAAAGGTTCAGATTACCCAAAACAATAATGATATTAAAGTTGGTCTTGAGGCGGAATTTGTTGAGCAAGTTACCAATAATACCAAGAATATCACCAATTTGGACAACCGTGTAACGAAGGTTGAAGGTGATGTAAAGACTATCAATCAAAACATTACTAAGATTAACAATGACATTACTAACATCAATACCAAGATTGAAACAATCGAAGGTAAAGCGGGCGTAGCCAATGTAGTAGGCGATGCCGAGACCGGGGTTAAGGTTGAAAAAGTTGACGCTAATGATGCTACGAAGGGTGTAAAAGTCAGCTTGGAAGAAAAGATTACTGTTGGTGGTATTACAATCGACGGTACGACTCCAAGTGAAGGCGAAACGGAAAATCGTACAATTACAGGTTTAACCAATACCACGTGGGATGCAGATCATGTTGTTGACGATCGGGCAGCTACGGAAGGCCAGTTGAAGGACCTCTCCCAGAAAATTAAGGAAGTTGGGGAAATCAAAGACGGCGTCCGGACTTATGCCAGCGACGACAGCGGTGATAACCCGCTTAAGCGGAAAAATTCGGATGCTATGGAACTCCGAGGCGGTGCAGACAGCGATAACCTCTCCGATAACAACATTGGTGTCGTAACCAACAAGCAGAAGACGGGCTTTGACATTAAGCTCTCTAAAGATCTTAAAGGCCTCAATTCGGCTGAAATCGGCAACGTTTCCATCAGCAACAATATTACCGTAGGAACCGGTGATAAGAAGACCGTCATCACGGACAACTCGGTAACGACGGGCAACACGACGATCAACAACGATGGTCTTACGATTAAAAACGAAGATTCGTCGAAGAATATCACCATCCAGAACAACAACGTCAACATGGGCGGTAACGCTATCCACAACGTCGGCGAAGCGACGGAAGCAAATGACGCTATCAACAAAGCTCAGTTAGACCGTACGGTCACTGCCATCGGTGCGGGCATGAATGAAATGAGCGGCCGCATTGGCAGTCTTGATCGCCGCGTCGATAGAGTCGGTGCCGGGGCAGCAGCTTTGGCGGCTCTCCATCCCTTGGAATACAGCCCCGATGCGAAGTGGGAAGTTACGGCCGGCCTTGGCAATTACAGAAGTACCAGTGCCGTGGCCCTCGGTGCCTTCTATCGTCCGAACTACGATACCTTGTTCAGCATCGGCGCATCTTACGGCGGCGGTGAAAACATGGTCAATGCCGGCGTAACCTGGCGAATTGGTGAAGGCGAAACGAAGAATTACCCGTCCAAACAGGTTATGGCGCAGGAAATTGATACCCTGAAATCAGCCTTAGCACAGCAGAATGATAAGATCGAGTCGCAAAGCGAACAACTTGAAGAACAGAATAAGAAGATTGAACAACTGATGCAGGCTATCGAAAAATTAACGAAATAAACTGAAGACAGCGCCATGCTTGAGACTGAGGCCCTTCTCTTTTGAGAGGGCCTTGGTTTTTTTATAAGAATTTATGTAGTTTACTGTAAAATGAAGAGATATTTTAATAAAAAAGTAAAACCACCTTATGAATACACATAAAATACATAAAATATTGACAAATATATTGGTAAAATATAGAATAAAGACGAAAAAAGGTATGTCGTTGACCCTTTATGATTTGGGTACTATGACTACTAAAACGAGTCACAAAGGGGGGATCAATCGAGGTAGTACGGATCTTTTAGGATAGATAGCTTCTAAATTTTTTTCATACATTTCTTTTTATATTTTTTTAATTAAAGGATACAGGAGGAAAAGCATGAATCAGATTTATAAAGGTATTTGGAGTAAAGTTCGTCATTGCTGTATGGTCGTGTCTGAATTAGGAAGAACCGATGGTAAGGCTGTATCGTCATCCTCTCGGATGAGTAAAAAAATGGCTGTCTCCCTTGCCGTAATGGCTCTTTGTGCCGGGATGATGCCCGGTGTCATGGCTGCCGATACGGATACAATTTGGAAATTTGGTGTAAGTGTAGGCCCTGATGTAAAAACCGAACATGAAGGCACGGCAACGGGTTCTACTACAGAAATTGAACCCGGTGATACGGTTGTTCTACAGGCTGGACGAGGTATTAAATTAACTAAAAGTTCAACTGGAAAGGCGGTACAGATTGGGCTTAAGTTTATCGACATGCAGCCGGGTGGATGGCCCTATAACGATGCTAATGCCACCGGCTCAGCGTCGCTGGCTATCGGTCAGAATAGTGTGGTAGATAAACAACAGGGGGTGGCCGTGGGTTGGAAATCTCATTCCGGGGAGTTTGGATTTGCTGGCGGCAGCGAATCTGATGCCGGTTTGAGTTCCGTTGCTATTGGCTATAATGCTAAAGCTGCTTTGGAAGGCTCCGTGGCTATCGGTACCGGCGTACGAATCGATCCAAGTAAATCAGACAGCGGCTATAAGAAGGTCGATAGTACCTATTCGGTTGCCATCGGTGACAAAGCCTATGTTGGTGCTGACTCTACCGGCTCTAATGTAATCGGTAATTTAGCAGAAGTCACTACATCGGAATATGCTGTTGTGCTAGGGACTTCTGCAAAAGTCACTAATAAAGAAAATGGTATTGCGATTGGCTATAAAGCGAGTGTAACAAAAGATAGTGGAGTAGGTGGCGTCGCTATAGGTTCTTACTCTGTAGCAAAACAACGAGCCGGTCTTGCCGGATATGATCCGGAAGGGAAGGATAGAAGCTCGGATGCATCCGGTTCTTGGAAGTCAGGCCTTGGGGCTGTCTCTGTCGGTGACAAGGGCAAGACCCGTCAGATTACACAGGTAGCGGCCGGCACGTACAACATGGATGCCGTTAACGTAGCACAGCTCAGAGCGTTAAATACGAAATTGACTGCCGACATAAAAGCAGTATCGCTGGTAGCGGGGAACAACAATATTACTATAAATAAAGATGGAGATACGAATAAAATTAGCCTCGCAGATACGATTACTTTAGGCAGTGACACGAATGCAAATAATCAAGTGAAAGTTGACGGCGCAAAGGGCCAGGTTGTAATTGGTACTGCGGATGCTGGTATCGTAATGGGGAATCAGGAGTTTATCCTTAAGAATGCCGATGGAACTGACAAGCTTGATGAAAACGGTGATGTCGTTAAAAAAAGTGGTAAATACATTACAGGTCTTAGCAATACGTCGTGGGATGCAGATAATATCGTTGCCGATCGTGCTGCTACGGAAGGGCAATTAAAAGATATTATTGGCACGGAAATCGGTAAGATCAATGACAGCATTAAAAATACGAAACAGACCTTTGTCGGTGACAGTGGAACTAAGGTTGAAATCGGGACAACCGATACGTTGAGTCTTACCGGTGGTGCTGATACCAATTCCTTGACGGATAAAAATATTGGTATCGTTAATAATGGCAAAGGCTTTAAAGTCCAATTGTCTTCGAAACTTAACGGACTCGACAGTGTATCTACTAAGACCTTAAAGGCCAGCGACAGCATTACCGTTGGCTCTGGTGATGCGACTACGGTCATCAGCGGGAATACGGTTACGACCGGTTCTGTTACAACGGGTGATACGACAATTAGTAGTGACGGCCTGACGATTACCGACGGTCCGTCCGTCACGAAGGACGGTATCGACGCCGGTGGTAAAGCTATTCACAACATCGGCGAAGCTACGGAAGCTACGGATGCCATCAACAAGGGAACTTTTGACACCACGATTAACAATATCGGGTTGGGTATGAATCAACTGGGAAATCAGATTAACAAACTCGACAACCGCGTCGATCGTGTCGGTGCCGGTGCAGCAGCTTTGGCAGCCTTACATCCCTTAGATTTTGATCCGACGTCACGCTGGGAATTTTCGGCGGGCATTGGCAACTATCGCGGGGCGAACGCCGTTGCTGTCGGTGCCTTCTATCGCCCGAACTATAACACCATGGTAAGTATCGGGTCGTCTTACGGCGGCGGTGAAAATATGGTAAATGCCGGCGTAACTTGGAGATTTGGGGAAGGCGGAACGGGAAAATACCCGTCGAAAGGCGCTATGGCTCAGGAAATTGACAACTTGCGGTCGGTTGTAGACGAACAGAACAGCAAACTGGCGTCACAGAACGACAAGATCGAGGCTCAGAACAGCAAGATTGAAGCTCAGAGTCAGCAGCTCGAAGAACAGAATAAGAAGATTGAACAATTGATGCAGGCTATTGCCGAGTTGAAGAGATAAGGCAGTCGTATCAATTCTGACAATAAGTAACGATAGCTGGGGTTCCTCTTATCGGAGAGGGGCCTCAGTTTTTTTATTTCTGAAAATGTTATATATTACTAAAAAATATATTGAAACTGAAATAAACAGAGAATTGCTGATTTAATATAGACATAATATGTGTAATTTGTTGACAAGTATATAGATACTATATAAAATAAACAACAAATAAACGTTATTAAAATTTTATAATTTTGGTAAAGTGGGGCTTATTAGGCCGAGAATTAAGGAGGCTTGGTAATCGATATAGACAGCACGGAGCTGTTTGGGGGAAATAACTTCTAAATTTTATCATTTCTTTTATATTTTTTTCAATTAAGGAATATGGGAGGAATCGGCATGAATCGAATTTATAAAGTTATTTGGAGCAAAGTGCGGCATTGCTATGTCGTCGTATCTGAATTAGCAAAAAAAGACGGTAAGTCTGTATCGACTAGCGGGAGAGTCAGTAAAAAAATGGCAACATCTCTTGCCGTGATGGCCCTTTGTGCCGGCATGACGTCGGGTGTTATGGCGGTAAATACGGCAACGGGAACAGGCTCAGGGATTGCCTATGGTACAGGCTCAAAGGCTCCTAATGCGGGAAGTGTTGCAGTTGGTTATAACGCCAATGCAGCAGGTGACTATAGCCTGGCTCTGGGCATGCAAGCCAATTCATCGGGCTATTTATCGATAGCACAAGGGTATGCGGCTCAAGCTAGTGGTTTACAATCGGTAGCCATTGGTTTACAAACTCAAGCTACTAACGAAGCTTCAACCGCTATCGGTCGCTCTGTACAGGCTACAGGGCTTGCGTCCATTGGTATTGGTTTAAGTGGCGTTGCGGCCGGTAACGACTCAATTGTTATGGGGCGCGAAGCAACGGCAACTACTACGGCTGTCAATGGTATTGCTCTTGGCATCGGCTCTTATATTGGGGCTGAAGTAACTCCGGGTGGTCAGCCTTCGGAAGGTGTGCCGGATAATTCTTTAGCGGTTACTGATGATGATACCTCTTCAGGAAAACCTGATCAGGATCACATGAACTCCATAGCTCTTGGTAATACGGCAAAAGCCTTTGGCTATCAGAATACGAGTTTGGGGGCAGGATCCGAAACTTACGATACAAACTCTTTAGCGGTTGGTGTGGCAGCCCATGCCAGAGGTAATTATGCCAGTGCCATTGGCAAGCAAGCCAGTGCCTATGGTTTAGAATCTACGGCACTTGGCCACTGGGCGCGTGCTTATGGTGATAATGCGATTGCGATTGGTACGAATTCAATAACCTTTTCATTGGATGGCACCGATTCTGTAAATAATGCGATTGCCATCGGTCAAAAAGCACGTGTTGCTTCGAATAATTCTATCGCATTAGGTCAGAATTCGTTGGCATATATTCCGAACGGTGTAACAACTAAAGCGTATTTAACTGATGAAGCTTTTTCGGCAGATAATGGGATAGTATCAGTTGGGAATACGGAGTATAAAATTGGCGAGGATGCAGTAGCTGAAAATCGCCGCCGCATTACGAACGTAGCCGGCGGGGCTGAGTCTTATGATGCGGTCAATGTGGCACAATTGAAAGCTGTAAATGATAAAGTTGATGCCAACAAGATTAGCTTCTTCAGTGTAAATCCTGAAGGTTTTGTAGTAACTAGCAATGAAGATAATAAAGGTGCGACAGGTTATCATGCAATGGCAATTGGCATAGATGCTTCGGCTACGGGCTTGCAAGATATTGCTATCGGTAAAGGTGCTGTAGCTAGTGAAGGTAGCGGTATTTCTATAGGTCTTAATAGTAAAGCAACAGGTGGAATGGCTACTGCTATCGGCGAAGGAACGGCAGCAACAAAGCCAAGTACGGTAGCACTAGGCACGGCAGCAGAAGCAACGCAGACTTTGGCTGTTGCTATAGGCGGAGCTGCTAAATCACAACACTATAATACTGTGGCAATTGGGGCCTATGCGAATGCAATGAATATAAGTAGTATAGCTATCGGTAATCTGGCCTCAACGTCAGACATGGCTGATAACGGTGTGAGTATTGGGCGAGAGACAAGGAATACAGTCCCTAATGGCATTGCTTTAGGCAGCTATTCTGTTGCTGATCGTAGAGAGAATATTCTTAGTTATGACCCTCTTACAGAAAGTAATTTTAACTTTACACCTGAAATGCAGACCGCGTTAGATGCATGGAATGCTGCAGCTGCTGTATATTATCAGAATCCAACTCCGGAAAACGCTCAAGCGGCTAAGGATGCCGGTATGAAATATCGAGCGATGGTTGCACCGTGGATGGCCGGAATGGGGTCACTCTCGCTCGGTAATGGTGAAGAAGGTCTTACCCGCCAGATTACTAATGTGGCAGCTGGTACTATTGATACGGATGCCGTCAACGTAGCTCAGCTCAAATCTGCAAAAGTTGAAGTGCTTGCCGGTACCAATATCAGCAGTATAGATAAGGACACAAGCTCCGGATATACTCAGTACAAGGTTAACGCGAAAGATACGATAACTGATAGCGCTGCATTGAGTGGAGATACAATTACCTTTACCCGTAATGATGGAACTACTTATACGGTAAATGGTGTGGCTTCAACGAGTGCGTTATCTAGTAATAAAACTCAATATTTTTCTGTAAAATCTATTCAACCAATAAATAAAGATAATACAGGTGCAACCGGATCAGAATCTGTCGCTATTGGTCCGGGAACGACTGTTTCAGGCGCTTATGGAGTGGCATTAGGGGCTAATACGAGTGTAACCAATACTGAATCCATTGCTATGGGATATGTGGCGAAAGGGACTGGCATGTATGCAACTGCGGTGGGGAGTAGAGCGGAAGCGACGGCTGATAGAGCCTTAGCGCTCGGCATCCAGGCGCAGGCAACCGGATCGGGATCAGTTGCTGTCGGTAATACAGCAAAAGCTAAAGATGCGACATCTGTAGCTATTGGTACTCAAACTGAAGCTGGAAATGGTGCAGTTGTTGTAGGTCACTTAAGTGCTGCTGGTTCTGCGGGTATTGCTCTAGGTGGTAATACCCAGGCATCGGGGTATGCGAGTATTGCATTAGGTGATTCTGCTGAAGCTGCGGGTACACAATCTATTGCTTTGGGGTATCAGGCAAATGGAAAAGGTACCAATTCGGTTGTTCTTGGCAACCAGGCTAAAGGTACGGCTATGAGTTCGGTTGGCATTGGCTTTTTAGCAAATGCTTCGGGTGATCAATCAACTTCATTGGGCGGAGCCACTCGTGCCAGTGGGGCCTATTCTACTGCCTTGGGGTATTCAGCGAGAGCGACAGCTAAGTCATCATCGGCAATAGGCAGTTACTCGGTCGCTAATATTACGACTGGTGTCGCTCTTGGTCTCTTGTCTGAAACAAGTGGCGGTAAAGGCACCATTGGGTATGATCCAACGGGGGCGATTACATCACGTGATACTGTATTAGGCAATAATAAGTCTGCATATGACCAATTGCAAACAGACATTGCCACTGAGAAAAATAATATCAACGATATAAATAGTCGTATTAGTGCCCTTCAAACGGAACGAAGTTCTGCCACTGATGAAAGAAAGGCAGAAATTGATGCTCAATTAAAGACAGAACGAGCTGCACTTACTTCTGCTCAAAATAATGTAGATACTATGACTGCGAATGCTAATAAGTTACTATTTACGTGGGAATCTACTTTGGCAGGTGTGTCGGTGGGGAGTAGTATATCAGGCTTATCTCGTCAAATAAATAACGTAGCTGCTGGTACTTTAGATACAGATGCAGTTAACGTTGCGCAGCTAAAAGCGGTAAATTCTAAAGTAGATGCCAATAAAATTCAATTCTTTAGTGTGAATCCTGAAGGCTCTATTGTAACGAGTAATGCAGATAATGAAGGTGCCAGTGGTTCTCATGCGATTGCTATCGGTGTAGATACTTCGGCTAGCGGTAGTGAAGATGTGGCTCTTGGTAAAGGCGCTGTAGCTAGTGGTGGAACTGGTATCTCTATTGGTGCCAGAAGTAAATCATCCGGTGGATTAGCTACTGCTGTAGGTGAACGTGCAGAAGCTACCCGTTCTGCTTCAGTAGCACTTGGATCGTCAGCTAAAGCAACGCAGAATTATGCTATAGCTATTGGTGGCGCTGCAAAGGCAACAGATTATCAAACGGTTGCAATGGGGGCTTATGCTAATGCTTTGGTGGAAGATAGTGTCGCTATTGGTTACTTTGCGACAGCATCAGATAATGCCTACGATGGGGTTGCTATTGGGCGCAGTTCCAATGTTTCGGCGGAAAATGGGCTTGCTCTTGGGCGAAATGCTAATGCTACCATGGCAAACGGAATCGCGTTAGGTTCTTATTCTATTACGGATCGAGATGGAAATTATCTTGGTTATGATCCGACTGTCGGTGGAGATTTTGTCTTTACATCAGAAATGCAAGCGGCATTAGAAGCAGCAAATGCAGCGATTTATGAACGCAATCAAAATCCAACGCCGGAAAATGATCAAATTGCCTTAGAGGCTATTAAAAAATATAAGTTGCTGGTGGCACCATGGGTATCCGGCGCAAGTGCAGTATCTATCGGTAATAAGGAAGAGGGACTGACTCGTCAGATTACCAATGTGGCAGCCGGAGGCTCTGATACGGATGCCGTCAACGTAGCTCAGCTCAAATCTGCAAAAGTTGAAGTGCTTGCGGGAGCCAATATTAGCAGTATAGATAAAGATACCAGTGCCGGGTATACTCAGTATAAGATTAACGCGAAAGATACGATAACGGATAGTGCTGCATTAAGTGGCGATACCATTACGTTTACACGCAATGACGGAACGACCTATAAAGTAAGCGGCTTAGCTTCGACCAGTGCACTTGAAACGAATAAGACCAAATACTTCTCAGTTAAATCGACTGACGCAGGCAATAGAAATAATGATGGTGCAACAGGAGAGAATGCCTTGGCCGTTGGTGTACGTGCAAAAGCTACTAATACAGCAGATACTGCTATTGGTTATAATGCCAGTGCTTCCGGCTCTTGGGGGATTGCAGCCGGTGCTGGCAGTAAATCTACAGGTGCACTTGGTATTGCTATGGGCTATGGTGCTAATGCTGCGGCAAATCAGGCTATCGCCATCGGTTATGCTGCTACTGTAACAAAGGCTGACTCTTTAGCCATTGGTCGTGAAACACAGGCGAATGAAGCAAATGCGATGGCTATCGGGCTTACCGCAAAAGCGAATGCTAATCAAAGTATGGCTTTGGGTTATGGAGCACTTACGGAAAGTACGGCTAATAATGGGATTGCTATGGGCGTTGATGCTTATGTCGGAGCGATACGATCAACAGATCCTGTGCAAGGTATACCGGGAAATAGTACGAGCATCGTAGATGATGATACCGTTGTTGCTCCTGAAAAGGCACAAATGAACTCTGTTGCTATCGGTAATTCGGCGAAAGCCTTTGGTTATCAGACGACAGCTTTGGGTGCTGGTGCAGAGGCCCACGATACGAATAGCTTGGCAGTTGGAATAATGGCTATCGGCAAAGGCAATTATGCAACTGCATTAGGCAAACAGGCATATGCTAACGGTAACGAAGCAACGGCTCTTGGGCATTGGGCTCGTGCGTATGGCGATAATGCAATTGCTATTGGCTCCTATGCAATTACCAACACTTTGGATGGTACAGGCACTGTAAGTAATGGCGTCGCGATCGGTCAGAAAGCACGCGCTGCATCCGACAACTCCGTTGCATTAGGCCAAAATTCATTGGCATACGTTCCGGATAATGTGAAGACAGAAGCATACTTAACCAATGAAGCTTTTGCGGCATCCAATGGTGTCGTTTCCGTCGGTAATGCTGAGTACACCATCGGTGATACGACCGTAGCTTCAAATCGCCGCCGTATTACCAATGTAGCCGGTGGTGCCGATGATCATGATGCGGTCAACGTAGCACAGCTGAAAGCCTTGTCTAATAAATTGACTCAGGACGCTGCTGACAGTAAATTATCTTCCGGCAAAAATATTACGATTAATACGACGACCGATGGTAACGGGGTTAAGACCAATACTATTGACTTGAACGATAAGATTACCTTGAACAACGCCGCTGCTCCGGGGCAACAGGTAATCGTTGACGGTACGACTTCGAACATTGCGGCCGGTACGGGAGATAATCAAGTCGTTGTTGATGGTTCTGCAGGCCAAGTTACGATTGGTGCAGAAGGCAGTCAACTGGTTATCGGCAAGCAAGCCGATACGGCCAAGGACAAGGACGGCAATGTAATCAATCCGGATAAGACCGGCAACTATATTACCGGCCTCGACAATACGACTTGGAATCCTGCTGAAAACGGGATTGTTGAAAATCGTGCGGCTACAGAAGGTCAGCTACGCGATGCTGTAAATAGCATCAGCACGGAAATCGGAGACATTAATACAGATATTGAAGCCATTCAAAATGCCAAACGTGATTTTATCAGTGACACCGGAGAAAAAATCGAAGTCGGCAATGCTGAAACGTTGAGCATTAAAGGTGGTGCCGCTGCGAATTCATTAACGGAAGGGAATATCGGTGTCGTAAACGATGGCACGAAAGGCTTTAAAGTTAAATTATCGTCCAAACTTTCCGGACTCGACAGTGTATCAGCGAAGACAGTAGCGGCCAGCGACAGCATTACCGTTGGCTCCGGTGACACGACGACCGTCATCAGCGGAGATGCGGTCACGACGGGCAATACGACGGTAAACACCAAAGGCTTGACTGTTACCGGTAGTGACGATAGCACGACTATCACCGTCCAGTCCGATAATGTCAGCATGGGTGGAAATAAGATTCAGAATGTTGCCGCCGGTAAAGATATTACTGATGCGGTAAACGTAGGCCAATTGAATGAAGCTGTTACGACTATCGGATCCGGCATGAATCAACTCGGCAATCAGATTAACAAGCTCGACAACCGCGTCGATCGTGTCGGTGCCGGAGCGGCGGCCTTGGCAGCTCTCCACCCCTTAGAATACGATCCTAATACTCGTTGGGAAGTTTCAGCCGGTGTCGGTAATTACCGCGGTGCCAATGCCGTAGCCGTCGGTGCCTTCTATCGTCCGAACTACGATACCATGGTCAGCATTGGCTCGTCCTACGGCGGCGGTGAAAACATGGTCAATGCCGGGGTCACCTGGAGAATCGGTGAAGGCGGATCGGGGAACTACCAATCGAAGGGCGCCATGGCTCAGGAAATCAATGATTTACGGTCAGTTGTAGACGAACAGAACAGTAAACTGGCGTCGCAAAGCAGCCAGATTGAATCTCAGAGTGAACAGTTATCTGCTCAAAGTAACGAGATTAAGGCTCAACGTCAACAATTGGAAGAACAGAATAAGAAGATTGAACAACTGATGCAGGCTATTGAAGATTTGAAAAAATAAAATATAGACAACGTGCTGCGTAAGACTGAGGTCCTTCTCTTTGGAGAGGGGCCTCAGTTTTTCGATTTTCGTAAAATTTTATATATCTTGCTGACGAAGACCATGTGAGAATAAATCACCAATCCGTTTAAATCGCTCTCTGTAGCGGTAAAATGGGGTAATGATAGACTGAATATACTGGCGCTGAAGGAAGCGCATCTAGTAAAATGACAGCTTAAAATCTACTGTAAATCAATATAGTAATGATATTGATACATAAAATATAGAGATTAAAGAGTTGTTTTGGACTTAAATAAACCTTTCAGGTGGAGATTGAAAAACGGTGATAAGAAACGTATTCCTCTGGAATTTGCATATTTTAGCGATTTATTAATCGTGCTTGAGTAAATAAATTAATTTGAAACGCATGTTTATTATCAATTAAATATATGATATTTGTCTATAATGAATTATATAAAACAGTTAGTTGACAATTTTAACCCATATCTATAAAATAAAAATCAGAGAAGACTAGCACTAACGATATGTTTTAATATGAGAATATTTATTACATGATGGGGGTGCGAAAAGGGGCGGTTAAAAATGAATAAAGTGTATAAAGTTATTTGGAATAAGGTAAAACACTGTTATGTTGTCGTATCGGAGATTGCCAAGCGTAATGGTAAATCGGTGACGATGAAATCCCAGTCGGGTAAGACCATCGCTGCGGCTTTGACGGTCTTTGCACTGTGTCTTGGTATGACGGGGGTTGTAAGTGCGGCTAAGAATACGGAAGGTACAGGGATGGGTGTTGCTATTGGGGCGGGTTCGGTAGCAACGGATGATGCCGCTGTTGCAGTTGGTATAAATTCCAAAGCCGAGTATAGTTCTTCCGTTGCTATTGGAAATGAGGCAACCGCGGAAGAAGGTTTTTCGATTGCTATTGGAAAGAAGTCAACTGCCAGTAAAAATGGTGCCATTGCTATGGGGAATGAATCAAAAGCAACTGATAGCGCGGCTGTTGCTATCGGTGGGGGTTCAGAGGCTGACCTTAGTGGGACGGCTATTGGTTATGGTACACTGGCATCCGGCTATTCTACTGCTATTGGTCTTCAGTCAAAAACAACCGGGTTTGGTGATATAGCCCTGGGGTATATTGCTAAAAGTTCTGGTATGGGTTCGACTGCTATCGGCGGAGAGGCGGCTGCTAATGCTGACCACGCAATAGCGGTTGGTTCTTATGCAAAGGCCAAGGGTTTATCCTCGACTGCGGTTGGCAATGCCGCAAATGCTACGGTTGAAGGCGCGATGGCTTTGGGGGTTTCCGCGCAAGGTACGGGTAAATACTCGACTGCCATCGGCAAGGAGGCAACCGCTACGCAAGAAGGCGCGATGGCTTTTGGGGTTTCTGCGCAAGGTACGGGTAAATACTCGACTGCTATCGGCGGAGAGGCGGCTGCTAATGCTGACCATGCAATAGCGGTTGGTTCTTCTGCAAAGGCCAAGGGGTTATCTTCGACTGCGATTGGCGAGGCCGCGAATGCTACGCAAGAAGGCGCGATAGCTTTTGGCGGTTCTGCAAATGGTGCCGGCACATACTCTATTGCGATAGGAAATACGGCCGCAGCAACAGCTAGCGGGGCTATCGCATTTGGTCGATTGGCTAAGGGGATGGGTGTATTTTCGACTGCTATCGGTACCAGTGCCCAGGCGAGTGGTCAATCTTCAGTGGCAATAGGGCCTCAGTCAATTGCTTCTGAGTCGTCGGCACTGGCCTTTGGTATAAAGGCGAATGCAAGTGGTCAATCTGCAATGGCGATAGGACCTAGGTCACAGGCGTCGGCTAAGTCGGCCGTGGCGTTGGGAAATAAGTCTATCGCCAACATTGGAGGTGGTGTCGCTATCGGCAGCGATTCTAAGACCAATGTCGATGCCGGCATAACTGGGTATGATCCAAGTGGAGCGTATGCAACAGATTCTGATGAGTTGCTCAAGAAAGGAACCCCTTGGAGATCTACGCTTGCTGCGGTTTCCGTCGGTAATAGTGAAAAAGGGTATACCCGTCAGATTACCAACGTAGCTGCCGGTACCTTGGACACCGATGCCGTCAACGTAGCACAGCTCAAGGCTTTAAACGAGAAAGTAGATAACAGTGTCTTATCTTCTGGTAAAAATATTACCGTTCATACAACGACGGATGCCAATGGAGTTAAGAAGAATACCATTGACTTAAATGACAACATTACTTTTGGCAGTGATGCGGCGCCCGATAAAGAGGTAAAAGTCGATGGTACGAAAGGCCAGGTCGTCATCGGTGATGCTGCTAAGGGAAGCGGCCTTGTCATCGGAAATCAGGAGGTAACGACAACTTCCGGCAAGAAAGAAACTGGTAAATTTATGACCGGCCTCAGTAATACGACTTGGGATAAGGACAATATTGTTGCAGATCGTGCGGCTACGGAAGGGCAATTGAAAGAAGTAACCAATTCCCTCAAAAACATCAGCGATACTATTGGAGGTGGGACTCGCGATTTTGGTGGGGATGATAGAAACGTCAGTGTTAAACTTGGCGAAACTATGAACCTTAAAGGCGGGGCCGATGTTACGAACTTATCCGACGGCAATATCGGCGTCGTGACCAATTCTAATAAAGACGGCTTTGATATCAAGTTGTCGAAAGACATCAAAGGTCTCAACAACATCGAAGTAAATCATAAGATTACGATCGGTACTGGCGATAATCAGACGATCATCGAAGGCAATACGGTCAATACCGGCTCAATCACGACGGGCAACACGACGATGAACAATAACGGACTTACGGTTAAAAATGAAGATCCGTCGAAGAACATTACCATTCAGAACAACAATGTCAACATGGGCGGAAATGTCATTACGAATATTGGCGAAGGCACGAACCCGACGGATGCTATTAACAAAAATCAATTTGACCGCGAAATCAGCCAAATCAATAATGGTATGGGTCAGGTAAATAATCGCATCAGCAACCTCGATAACCGCGTCGATCGTGTCGGTGCCGGTGCAGCTGCTTTGGCAGCCTTGCATCCGCTGGATTTTGATCCGACGTCCCGTTGGGAAGTTTCGGCCGGGGTCGGTAATTATCGTGGCGCAAACGCCGTAGCTGTCGGTGCCTTCTATCGCCCGAACTACGATACCATGATCAGCCTCGGCTCGTCTTATGGCGGCGGTGAAAATATGGTCAATGCCGGTGTAACCTTCCGCATCGGCGAAGGCACGACTAAGGTATATTCATTGCAGGATGCATTGGCACGGGAAGTTGACAGTTTGAGATCCCTTGTCGATGAACAGAATCGTAAACTGGAATCGCAGAGCAAACAACTTACGGCACAGAATAATAAAATCGAGTCGCAGAGTGAACAACTGGCGGCTCAGAACAATAAGCTTGAAGCACAAAACAGTAAGATTGAAGCCCAGAGCCGGCAATTGGAATCCCAGGGCAAGCAGTTGCAAGAACAGAGCCGGCAGATTGCACAATTGATGAAGGATGTTGCTGAATTAAAAAAATAGAATCACTGAATATCGTGTGACATTGACGCGGTAACAAAAGGGTCCTCTTTTCAGAGGGCCTTTTTGTGTGGCAAATTTTAGCGTTGAATAGAGACCTTTGTAAAGAAAAGTTAAATTATAAAAAATATGAAATAGTCAATATCGATTTGTAATAGAAAATTAGTATTTGTTTTATTGACAAAATTTAAAGCAATCTATAAAATATGACCATAAAAGTCTAGTTTGATAATGACTTGTTTTAACTGGAGTATGCTTGTCAAATTCAGGTAATACTGCGGTAAAAACAGGCTGTGGAGGGGATATGCGATAGGGCGGCCTATTTGTTGAATGATGTGTCGAAATAAAGAAATGCCGTTAAAGACTAAAAGAGGTCTTCAGATTTCCATTGTAATATTGTGTCTGTTTCTTATCGTTGTGTCGTTTAATTATCTATTCTATTGGGGGAAATGAATATGAACAAAATTTACAAAGTCGTTTGGAGCAAAGTAAAGAACTGCTACGTCGTAGTTTCTGAAATCGCCAAGAGCCACAGCAAGCCCGTGTCGAGTGGCTCGCGTCAATACGTTTCGGCAGCAGCCGTCTTAGCTGCTTTCGCCGTGCTGTCTGTTGCGAATGTCGCTACCGTTCAAGCTGTATCTGATATTAAAGTGGGCGATGACTCTAAAACCAACAGTTATAGTGGCCAAGTAGGCAGCATTGCCATCGGCAACAATGCTTATGTTGAAAATATGGCCGGTAATCAGGAACGGACCTTTACCTTTGGTCAGACCGATCAGACCCAGTGGGCAGCAGGTATTGCTATTGGCCAAAATACCTACGCCCGTTCCGGAAGCATCATGATTGGCGATCATAAATATGTAGGCGCTCTCGGCGACGTCACTGTTGACGGTTCCTCTAATACCGGTGTAAGAGCGAAATCTTTGTATATTAACTCCACCACCCTTGGTGCCAATGCCTATAACTCCGGCTCGTTTTCTACGGTAAACGGTTCCTATTCCATTGCAACCTCTGATTACCAGGGCCTTGGCGGTTTTGCCGGTCTTTTTGATGGACCGAAAGCGGCCAAAAACTTTGGTGCCAATATTTACGGTTCTTTGAACAGCATTGAATCGGCCACCTCATCCTCTAATTATTCCGGTGTTGCCAGCAGTGTCATCGGTACGGCAAATAGAACGGCCAACTCCAATGGTGCTCTGATTTTCGGTGCCGGTAATGAAATTACCAACTCCATTACGGCTATTTCTGCTCCATCCAGCGGCGGTGCCTCGGCGAAAGAATTACAGACCACGTTGATGACCAGCATTAAGAACTCTCAAAGCGGCGGTGCAACCCTTGCCATCGGCGGCGGCAATACGGCTGATTACACCCAGAAGACTTCCATCATCGGGGTAAACAATACCGTTAAAGGTACGAGCAGCAACATCAGCCAGTACAACTCTGTAACCGGCTTTAACAACACCGCTACCAATGTAGACAACACCATCGTTGTTGGTACGAACAGAACTGTATCTGACTTGGCCAATACTGTTGTTATCGGTACCGCAGATTCCGCTACGGCGACAACCGCCAGTGATGCTGTTGCCATCGGCAGCAATGCTAACGCAACCGTTGACGGAGGTGTCGCTTTAGGTTCCGGTTCTGTAGCCAGCGTAGCCTCTGGGGTTGCCGGCTATGACCCGAACACGAAAGAGGCTTCCACGACGGATTCTGCCACTTGGAAATCTACCTTAGCTGCTGTTTCTGTCGGCGTTCCGACGGATGGCGGTGCCGCTACGGCAACTCGTCAGATTACGGGCGTTGCTGCCGGTATGCAGGATACGGATGCTGTAAACGTGGCACAGCTCAAAGCCTCTAAAGTAAACTTAACGGAAGGTGACAATGTAACCATTACTTCTAAAACAGAAGATGACGGTTCCACTACTTACACCATTAAATCTACCGATACCAATACGACCTTGGCCAGCGGTACTGTCTCCTATACCGATGGTGACGGAACTTTGGTTTTGACCGACTCGGCTGGTAATAACGTTACCGTAAGCGGTCTTAAAAACACCTATGTCACCAGTGCAGCCTTGAACGGCAATACCTTGACCCTCACCCGTAATGACGGCGGCACGGTTACCGTCGATGGTATCGCATCTTCGGCAGATATTACCTCTTTGACGAATACGGTAAATGCCAATAAAACGCACTTCTACAGCGTTAATTCTACGGATACAACAGCAGGGAACTATAACAATAACGGTGCAACCGGGACGAATGCGTTGGCTGCCGGTATAGCGGCCAGTGCTCAGACAAACAATTCCGTTGCTGTTGGTACCAATGCTCGTGTTCTGGGGAATGGCGGTAACAGAGACACCGGTACCGGCAGTATTGCTATCGGTGAAAACGCACTCGTTACTACTAATGGCCTTAACTTAACAAGTATTGCTATGGGTAAAGGTGCTACTGTATTGAATGGTAGCGGTAAACAGGATAAAGCCTTAAGCTTCACACCGGATAACTACGCATCCGGCAGCGATCTTCCAATTGATCCGGATAAATCTCCTGGTGGTATCGCTATCGGTGCGAATGCGTATGCTCGTACAGGTAGTGTCCAGATTGGTTCTCACACTATGAAGGGGTACACCATGGGCGGGTCTGAAATCAACGACCAGTCCCAAGCCAACCTGGTAGGCATGACGACTATCGGCTCCAACTCCTACAATAAAGGTGCCTTGGGCAGCATGCTCGGTGCTTACTCTGTCATGACTGGCAGCTTCACCGGTGCCGGTGGTTTCAACAGCCTTCTCTACGGTTCGCAGAATTTCGGTGCCAACGTAGTCGGTTCCTTGAACAGCATTCGCTCTGCCGGTTACAGTGGTTCCAGCGGTATTGCGAACAGCATTGTCGGTGTAGCCAACATTGCTGAAAATGCTAACGGTGCACTCATTTACGGTGCCGGCAATAAAATTACGAACTCTGTACAATCCATTAGCGGTATCGATACCTTGACCAGCACGTTAACGGTTGATGAAATGGCTGATGCATTACGTAAGGGGATTCAAAGCTCCGGTGGCGGTGGATCCACCTTGGCTGTCGGCGGCGGCAACACGGCCGACTATACCCAGAATACGGCGATTATCGGTGTGAATAACACGGTTACCGGTACAAGCTCCGATATTGCTCAGTATAACTCTGTTACGGGTTATAAAAATACAGCTACTAACGTAGACAATGTAACCATCACAGGTATCAACAATACGGTAACCGATACCAAGACGGCCGTTGTAATCGGTGACAACCGTACCTTGACCGGCGTTAATAATAACGTCATTATCGGTTCTTCCGATGCAGGCACTACGACCACGGTTAATAATGCAGTGGCTGTCGGTCGAAATACGAATGTATCCTATGATGGCGGCGTAGCCCTCGGTGCGAACTCGCTGGCTACGGTAGATAAAGGGGCTATCGGTTATGATCCGTTGGGAGAAATTACCGATACGGACAGCATTGGCGCACTTAACAAAACACAATATGATGCGCTTAAATCCTCTATCGCGTCGAGCAATGATACGGTAAATAGCTTGACTTCGGACATTGCAGACTTGAAACAGCAGCAAAGTCAGTATAGCAGATGGTCTAATGAATATTTTGACCTTCAAGACCAGATTGATGCCAAACAAACTGAATTGACTGCGGCTCAAAATTCCTTAAATGCTGACCAAACTGAAATGAATAAGTTAGTTTCCACTTGGCAGGCAACGGGCGCTGCTGTATCCGTAGGTGACAGTGCAACCGGCTTAACCCGTCAGATTACTAACGTAGCAGCCGGTACGAATGACACCGATGCCGTAAACGTAGCTCAGCTTAAACAGGTTGCAGCTGCTGCAGAAGATGCCGGTAAGACAACCTTGAACTTCACCGGCGACGACACTTCCGCTACGATTGCACGCGGCAATGGCCAGACACTGAACATTACCGGTGGGGCCACTGAGTTTACGACGGCAGACAACATCGGCGTCGTAAAAGACGGCGATAATGCCTTGAAAGTGAAGTTGGCCAAAGACCTCACCATGGCTGACGGCAGTATTGCCTTCGATAACAATGTTAAATTGTCCTCCGCAGGCTTAAGCAACGGCGGTCAGAAGATCACCAACGTCGCAGCCGGTGAAGCTGATACCGATGCTGTCAATGTATCGCAGCTCAAGGGCAGCACGATTAAATCTGGTGCTGCTACCTACGCTGACAATGGTACCGGCTCCATGACCTTAACCATGGAAAATGGCGACACGGTCACGGTAAATGGCTTGCAAGATAAATACATTAGCGGTGCATCCCTTGCTAATAATACCTTGACCATTAGCCGTAACGACGGTACAAACTTTACGGTTGATAACATTGCTACTATGGACGATATTTCCGGTCAAGTAGGCAATGTAGCCTTGAACTTTGCCGGTGATGATGCTACGGCTAAAGTAACGACTAAAAACAACGGTACTCTTAACATTACCGGTGGTGCAGATAGCGACAATTTATCTGATGATAATATCGGGGTTGTAAAATCTGCTGACGATACTTTAAAGGTTAAATTGGCCAAAGACTTGAACGGCCTGAACAGCGTTCGCGTCGGCGGTTCTAAAGAAGGCGAAGGCATTTACATTGCCAGCCAGACCGTAAACAACACCAATAAGGGCTCTGAAACAGGTAATTACATCACGGGCTTAACTAATACGACTTGGAATCCGACGGCTGACGGTTACGTAAGCGGCCGGGCAGCGACGGAAGATCAGTTGAAATCCGTTTACGACACGATCAACTCCAATGTGACAGCCAACAAGGTAGTTGCCGGTAAGAACATCAGCGTTGAAGTAAATGAAGATGGCACCGGTACGAAGGTATCCTTGGAAAATAACATCACCTTGGGCTCCGATACGGATGCTGCAAAACAGGTCAACATCAACGGTGACGCTGCAACGGTTACGGCCGGTGACGGTGCCAATAAAGTCGTCGTTGACGGCACGAACGGTCAGGTCACGATTGGCGATGCAGCTAATGGCGGCATTGTCATGGGCAACCAATCGAATGTTACCGGCACGAAGGCTGACGGCACCACGGATTCCCAGAACGGTCAGTTCCTCATGGGCCTCGACAACACGAAATGGGATCCTGCAAACCAGGGCATCGTTGAAAATCGTGCAGCTACGGAAGGTCAGTTGAAAGGTGCTGTGGACAGCATTTCCAAACAGATCAGCGACATCGATACGGCCGTTAAATCCTCCAGCCGCGTCTTCGAAAGCGACAGCGGTGCTGATAATCAGGTAACCCGTAAAAATACGGATGCCATGAAGCTCAAAGGCGGCGCTGATGCCAACAACCTCTCCGATAACAACATCGGCGTCGTAAACAACAGCGACGGCACGGGCTTTGACATCAAGTTGTCCAAAGACATCAAGGGCCTTAACAGTATTGAGGTGAACAATGTTGAAGTAAACAATAAGATTACCGTCGGCACCGGAGACAATCAGACGATCATCGAAGGCAACACGGTCAATACCGGCTCGGTCACGACGGGCAATACGACCATCAACAACGATGGCCTGAAGATTGTCAACGAAGATTCGTCGAAGAACATCACCGTCCAGAACAACAACGTCAGCATGGGCGGCAATAGAGTTCAAAATGTCGGCGATGCTACGGAATCGACGGACGCCATTAACAAAGGCCAGTTCGACCGCGCCCTCAATAACATCGGCACGGGAATGAATGAAATGAACAACCGTATCGGCAACCTCGACCGTCGTGTCGATCGCGTTGGTGCCGGTGCCGCCGCTCTGGCAGCTCTCCATCCGTTGGAATTCAGCCCGGAAGCGAAATGGGACATCTCGGCCGGTGTCGGTAACTACCGCGGCGCTAACGCCGTTGCCATCGGTGCCTTCTATCGTCCGAACGTCAACACCTTGGTCAGCATCGGTTCCTCCTACGGCGGTGGTGAAAACATGATCAACGCCGGCGTAACCTTCCGAATCGGCGACGGCGAAACGATCAACTACCCGTCCAAGAAAGTTATGGCACAAAAGATTACGGATTTGGAATCGGTTGTATCCCAACAGAACGATAAACTTGAAGCACAAAGTGAACAACTTAATGCGCAAAACAAAAAGATTGAAGAATTAATGGCGGCTGTTGCAGCGTTAACGAAATAAGTCGTCTGAAAATCTTCAATGGCATACCTAAGCCGAACGAGGCTCCTCTTTGATAGAGGGGCCTCGTTTTTTTTGTGTTAAAAATAAAACAGAAAGGATTGAATCTAAGAGTTATGACTGAGATGCAATATACAATTCGTTTTGGATATAAATTCTCTAAAATGCTTTATTGACAAATTCTGTCAAGTTAGTGTAAAATCAAGAAAACTAAGAGATACAAGTTCTTAACTATTTAGAAAGTTCGATTAGATAAACAATTAAGAAAAATATAAATTTAAATTATTTTTACAAGGGGAAACTAAATATGAACAAACAATATAAGGTCATTTGGAGTAAAGTAAAAAACAGCTATGTCGTCGTCTCGGAATTAGCGAAGAGAAGCGGTAAGGCTGTATCGATAAAATCTCAGCCCGCCCAGACGTTAGTCGCCGTACTTACGGTTCTGGCTCTTTCCATGGGCGTAACCGGTTTGGCCAGTGCAGCTGCTAATACGGAAGGTGCCGGCGCCGGTGTGGCTGTTGGTACATCATCCGAAGCAACCACGTATATGGCGGCAGCTGTAGGTAATTCAGCGAAAGCCACCGGTTCGGCTTCAACTGCGATTGGCTATAACACTAAGGCGTCTGCTAGTAATACCGTAGCTCTCGGCAGTAGTGCGGAGGCATCCGGTACTTCGGCGATAAGCATTGGTAACAGATCGAAGGCGTCCGGGGCCAGTAGTGTAGCTATTGGACCGAGTGCAGCAGCATCATCGAGATACAGTACCGCCCTTGGCGCATCTGCGTCGGCAACCGCTGATTACAGCTTGGCTTCCGGCTATCAGGCGAACGCATCCGGTAATTATGGCGTTGCTTCCGGTTATCAAGCGCAAGCAACGGATTACTATACGACAGCTGTCGGTTACCAATCCAAAGCGACTAACTCCAGTGCTTCTGCATATGGTAACGGTGCTACGGCTTCCGGTGCGTACTCTGCAGCTTTGGGTTATAACTCCGCTGCGGCCGGTAATTCTGCTATCGCTATCGGTAACGCCGCTAATGTTGCTTCCACGGCTGCTAACTCCGTCGCTATCGGTAAAAGTGCGTCCGCTGCTTCCGGCAACTCCGTTGCCTTAGGTCAGAATTCCTTGGCAGACACTACCGATGTTGCGACTACCGGTTATTTGACAAACGAAGCCTTCTCGGCCAGCAGTGGTGTCGTATCTGTAGGTAATGCTGAGTATACCGATGCCAGCGGTAAGACTGTGGCTGAAAACCGTCGTCGTATCACCAATGTGGCTGCCGGTGCTGCCGATTCCGATGCTGTTAACGTCGCTCAGCTTAAAGCGTTGGAAAGCAATGTGAATTCTGATATTAGCAATGTAAATTCCAACATTAGCACTATAAACTCTAATATTAGCACTTTAAACTCCAGTCTCAGCACTTTGAGCGATACAGTTGATGCTAATAAAATCTCTTATGTTTCCGTAAATTCTACATTAACTGGTAATAAAAATAATGATGGTGCTACGGGTACTAATGCTGTAGCGATTGGTGGCGCTTCTAAAGCTGCCGGTAATTTAGCTACTGCTTTGGGTGCTTACACGACTGCCAGTGGTGAACGTGCCGTAGCCCTTGGTAATCAGGCGACTTCTACCGGTTCGGGCTCGATTGCTATCGGCAACCGTTCTTCTTCTTCCGGTGCGACTTCTATTGCCATCGGTTCGACGTCTACGGCTGCCAATGGTGGTGTAGCCCTCGGTATTTCTTCTAAAGCAACCGCTTCTTCCTCTATGGCATTAGGTCAAAACTCTTCTGCTACTGAGTATCTCTCTATGGCTCTTGGTAATTTTGCTACTGCCTCTGCCAGAAACGCCATTGCTATGGGCTATTTAGCAAAAGCGAATAACACCAGCTCCACGGCTATCGGTAACCGTGCCGAAACAAATGGTATTTACTCCTTAGCCTTTGGTGACCGTGCCTATGTAGGTGCAGAATCTTCCGGCGACGGCACGAGCTCTGACGTTTCCGTTCCGAACGAACGTAAAAACACAGTTAGTGAAGAACGTTTAATCAATCCGTTAGAATCTGATAAGTATAGTTTCTCCATGGCTATGGGTACTGATGCAAAAGCTTACGGCTATCAGAATACAGCTATCGGTGGCGGTGCTGAAGCATATGATACCAATACCTTGGCTGTAGGCTTCACGGCTCGTGCAAAAGGCCATTTATCCAGTGCCATCGGCAGCCAGGCTTCTACCAATGGTAAATATGCCACGGCCTTAGGTTTCTACTCTAATGCATCGGCTGAATCGGCCAGCGCTTTGGGCGACCAGACGACGGCTAACATTGCCGGCGGTGTAGCTCTTGGCAGCAAGTCCAAAACTAACGTAGACTCCGGTGTCATCGGCTATGATCCGAGCGGCACGATTACGTCTCAGGCCGATATCTTGGGCAGCAACCAGGCAACGTACACCCAGCTTCAGTCCGACATCGCTACGGCTCAGTCTAAAGTAGACTCCTTGTCCAGCGACGTCGTTGCTTTACAGACGGCTAAGAACACCGCTACCGGTGATGACCTTACGTCTATCAATTCTCAGATTACGGCAAAAGAAGCCGAACTTTCTACGGCTCGTGCCAACTTGGCCAGCCTTCAGACTCAGTCCAACCAGCTTGTTTCCACTTGGCAGTCCACCGGAGCTGCTGTATCCGTCGGTAATAGCGAAACGGGCCTTACCCGTCAGATTACCAATGTAGCAGCCGGTACTTTGGATACGGATGCTGTCAACGTAGCACAGCTCAAAGCCTTGTCTGCGCAAGTATCGCAGAGCGTTGAAGCGATTACCTTAGATGCCGGTAAGAATATCAATATCGATTCTGGCAATAACATCAACTTAAACGACAAAATCACCTTGAATAATGAAAATGATGCAACCAATCAGGTGACTGTCGACGGCACGACCTCGACCATTAGTGCAGGTACCGATGCCAACGAAGTAACCATTAACGGTGGTAACGCAACCATTACGGCCGGTACAGGTGCTAATCAGGTGACGGTCGACGGCTCTAAAGGCCAGGTCGTCATCGGTGATGCAACCAGCGGTATCGTAATGGGCAACCAGAGTGTTACAACAACTAATGGTTCCACTGAAAGCGGTCAGTACATCACCGGCCTCGACAACACGACTTGGGATTCGAATAATTATGTAGCTGACCGTGCCGCAACGGAAGGGCAGTTGGCCCAGATTGCAGGAAATATCAGCGATATCAACACCAGCATCGGTGAAATTAACAATGCAAAACGTACCTTCGTCAGCGATACAGGTGAACAAATTTCACTCGGTAAAGATGATACCTTGAACCTCAAGGGCGGCGCGGATACCAGCTCCTTGACCGAAGGCAACATCGGTGTCGTAAACAACGAAGCCGGCAACGGTTTTGACATTAAATTGTCGTCCAAGCTCTCCGGCCTTGACAGTGTAGAAACGAAGTCTCTGACCGCCAGCAATAAGATTACCGTTGGTTCCGGCACTACGACGACGTCCATTACCGGTGACACGGTAACGACTTCTTCGGTTGTAACGGGCAACACGACCATCAATAACAGCGGCCTTACCATTGCCAACAGCAGCGATTCGTCCAAATCCATTGCCGTTACGTCCGACAACGTCAGCATGGGCGGCAACCAGATCCATAACGTAGCTGCCGGTACAGCCGCAACGGACGCCGTAAACGTCAGCCAGTTGAATAACGTCGTTACCAATATCGGCAACGGCATGGGTGAAATGAGCAACCGTATTAATCGACTCGACGATCGCGTCGACCGTGTCGGTGCCGGTGCAGCCGCCTTGGCAGCCCTCCACCCCTTGGATTTCGATCCCGATTCCCGTTGGGAAGTAGCTGCCGGTGTCGGTAACTACCGCGGTGCCAGCGCTGTTGCCGTCGGTGCCTTCTATCGCCCCAACAACGATACCATGTTCAGCATCGGTTCGTCCTACGGCGGCGGTGAAAACATGGTCAACGCCGCCGTAACCTGGAGAATCGGTGAAGGCTCGAGCAACACCTACTCGTCCAAGAAAGCCATGGCTAACGAAATTGACAGCTTGAAATCTGTCGTATCTCAGCAAAATGACAAACTCGAAGCACAGAACCAGAAGATTGAAGAATTGATGGCAGCTGTCGCTGAGTTAACCAAAAATAAATAAGTGTTCATGTCCATCGTAAGATGGCCTCCGAAGCACCGAGAATCCCGTGAAATATGGGATTCCCGGTGCTTTTTTGTTTTGTGAAATTAGCCCAGGGGAAAGCTCCTTGAAGAATTGAAAAACACGACATCGTCAGGTATGACAATGTATGGGTACTGAAACGAAGATCCTCTCTTGAAAGTCTGTTTGTAGTCTGTATAGCACTTTACCTACTCTGTTTTTAAATCATTTATAAATACTTAGTAAAATAGTTGTTGGTTAGTTCTAAAATGAGTCTTAAATTACATATATAATATACTTTATTGACAAAATTGTAGGAAGTATATAGAATGATAACATAGAGAAATAAAACACTGATTGTTTTGAATGGCTGGCGAATCTTCGTTATATTCGGATATTTCGGCGGTTAATTTAATTTGTGGAGGGATGCACGCACTTTATTTATATTTTTTTATATTACAATTATATTTATTTATCAAAATGTAATAAAATAATTTAATAATGTATTTTAGAAAACAGAATAGTGGTGCATACTTAATTTTTGATGATGGAGTGAAACTTACCATTACCTTATAGGAGGCAAGCGATATGAATCGGATTTACAAAGTCATTTGGAGCAAAGTGAAGAATTGCTACATCGTAGTTTCTGAAATAGCAAAGAGTCATAGTAAACCCGTATCCACGAACTTGAACGCCGGTAAAACCGTTGCGGCCGTTTTGACTGTAGCGGCTCTTTGTGCTGGAATGACAGGCATGGTCTATGCAGCAGATGACGGCTGGACTTTGGCTGTTGATCGAGGAACAGATTCGACAACAGCTTCTGAAGCAACCGCAACAGGAGATTCGAAAAAGATTAGTTCCGGTGATAAGGTTACTTTACTGGCTGGTAGAGGCATCAAATTAACTCAAGACGGTTCAAATGTACAAATCGGACTTAAATATATTGATATGCTCCCGGCTGGCTGGCCATTTAATGATGCTAGAGCAACCGGCGCCGGTAGTTTGGCAGTTGGGCAAAACAGTGTGGCGGCAGTGCAGCAAGCAACGGCAATTGGTTTAAACACATATGCTGGGCAATACTCTTTCGCGGCTGGCGCCGAGGCTACGGCAAATACTAGCTCTGTTGCTATTGGTTATCATGCGAGTGCTATGAAAGCAAGTTCAGTGGCTATTGGAAGTGGTAAGAAAAAAGTATCAAATGATCCTTCTAAAGGATATCAAAAGATAGATAGTGACTACAGTATTGCCATTGGTGCTTCTGCTTATGTAGGAGAAAATTCTAAAGGGTCCACTACTATGGGGACTAATGCTGAAGTGAATACTTCAGAATATGCAACCGCTCTGGGAAGCTATGCCAATATAACCGGTTCAACAAACGGAACCGCCATTGGGGCTGGCGCTGAGCTAACAAATTCGAAAAATTCAATTTCATTAGGCGGCGGAGTTAATGTGAAGAATTCGGCGGACTCGTCCGCAATAGGTAACGGCGCCAGTGTCAGTGGGTCACGATACGCTACGGCAATTGGTCGATCTTCCAAAATTGAGAATTCTGCATATGCTGCGACTATCGGTACTTCGGCGGGCGTAAATAGCTCAGCATATGGCCTTGCTCTGGGTACTGGTTCTAAGGTAAATAATGCTACAGGCGGCGTAGGGTTAGGGGCATTCTCTGTAGCCAATCGGAAAACTGATACCTTTGGATATGATCCATCTACAGGGACGTCTTTTGCCTTAACTGATGAAATGAAAGCTGCATTTGATAAATGGCGAGCGGCAGTAGCTGAATATCAGGCGGATCCTAGTAATGAAACTAAATTACAAGCTGTCAGAGATACCGGTAAGCAATATCGTATGCTCAATTCGGAATGGGTTTCCGGTAATGGCGCTGTATCAGTTGGTAATAGCACGGATAGTATGACCCGTCAGATTATTAACGTAGCGGCCGGTAGTGAAGACACCGATGCGGTAAACGTAGCACAGTTGAAAGCTGTCAATACTAAAGTAGACGACAATAAGATTTCTTACGTGTCTATTAATACAAAAAGAGATGCCAATAAAGATAATGACCAAGCGGGGATTGCTGATAATACCTTTAGTAAAGATTCGGCTGTAATTGGTTCGAATACGATTACTACCGGTCTGGGTAACTGGAATCTCGTTGCTACAGGCTTTGGAAATACGATAAAAGATATTACTTACGATGCTTCTACTGACGGTGTGACCGAAAACGCGATTAGTAATACCTATGTGTATGGTAACAACAATTTTGTCCAGAGAGGAATTGCTATCGGCAGAGAAAATGTGATTACCAATAGCGGTCTTAATTCCACCGGTGATATTGCTATCGGAACCAGAAATAAAAATTACGGCACTCGCAGTGTTAATATTGGTATTTCTACATTGACAAACGGTACGGATTCGATTGCCGTCGGATTCAGTGCAAAAGCTCCCAAGACAAGTGCCATTGCTATTGGGGGTTATTCTCAAGCTAATAATACCGGATCCATAGCTTTTGGGCGTTCGGCCGTAGCAAATGTTGATGGTGGTATTGCTTTAGGTCATTACAGCTTGGTAGATAGGGGGAGCGGCTCCATCGGCTATTTCTCCACCTTAGGTTCGACGGAGAGAGCAGCCATTGCAGAAAAACTGGGCAAAACGGCTGAATATAATCAGTTAGTGGCTACCATTGACAGTTATTCCGATTTACAAGCCAAAGAAAGACAATATTATACATACATCAGTGAACGGCAAAAAAATGTGGATTTACAGACTGTTGAAAAGGAAAATCTCAATAAGAATGCTGAAGGTACTGCAGAATATAATGCAAGCTTGGCTAAGATCAAGGAATATCAGAAGCTAATTGATGAAAATATTGCCGGCGAAGTTTCTTTGCGTTCTACCATTTCTACAGATAATCCTGATTATGCAAAACTAACACAAGCCCGTACAGATTTGAATAATCTGTTTTCTGCTTATATGTCCACCGCGTCTGCCGTGTCCGTCGGTAATAGTGAAAAAGGTATTTATCGCCAAATTACCGGTGTAGCCGCTGGCAGTGAAGATACGGATGCCGTTAACGTGGCTCAACTGAAAGATTTAAATGCAAAAGTGGATGCAGGGGCGACACACTATTTCTCGGTAAACTCTGATGATAGTGCTGAACCTGCCGATACGAACTGGAACAATGATGGTGCTACAGGTAAAAATTCGATTGCCATAGGGCGAAATGCCTCAACTATAGGAACAGGATCTATTGCTATTGGCGATAGTGCGAAAATCTTTAATGTAAATTCTCAATATGCACTTGTTATTGGTGAGAACGCTGAATCCGCTCACGGAAGCATCGTCATCGGTCGAAAGGCGAAAGACTATGATACTGATCCGGCCGAAGCAGGAAGCGGTATATATATCGGAGAAGAGGCAAAAAGTTTCGGCGGTGTTGCCCAAGTCGTATTAGGCAATTACGGACAGGTCAAAGGACAGGGATCCGTCGCTATAGGGAACTGGTCGAAGGCTCTTGCTTTTCAATCATCGGCGGTTGGCGAAGATGCCAAGGCATTGGGCGAAGGTGCTTCAGCTTTCGGTGCCGGCAGTATTGCTGAATTTGATAATTCCTCGGCTCTCGGTGCTTATACCAATGGGCGGGGATACCAGTCTCTGTCTGTCGGAAGGACCAACGTTGCTGCGGGCAATAATTCTGTAGCAATCGGATACCAAAGTTTTGCTCACAACGGCTACATCGATGAAGATGCGTATAAGGCACTTTCTCCGGAAGAACAGGAAAAATACTTTGAAGCAAGCGGCCTTAACGCTTATTTCTTAAAAGATACGTCGGACGGAACCGATTGGAGAAAAATAGGGGAAACCTATTTAAATACAGCCGTCGGATCTTATTCGAGAGCGAATAAACAAGGTGCTGCTTTCGGCGGAATGACATCTGCACAAGAACAAGGCACGGCTATAGGTACCTATGCCAAAGCAAATGCGAAAGGGGCGGCAAGCCTCGGCTATCAGTCACGGACAAATGTAGAGAACGGCGTCGCCCTCGGTGCTTACTCTGTGGCCGATCGTGAAAAGGGAATAATAGGCTATGCTTTGGGCGGCGATAACAGCACACTGGAAAAAGCACTGGAATCTATCGGACAAAAAGCAAGATATGACGAGCTTACAAGTGTAATCGACCCCTTAAAAGATGAATATAACGGATTGATAAATGCCTATTATGCCGCAACTACTACTGAAGAACAAACAGAAGCAGCAAATGCAATAAATGCTTGGGTTGCTGAACATAGTGAATTTCTCCCTGCCGCAAGAGAGAAGAGACAGATGATTGATGCATGGCAATCGGGAAGTGGTGCAGTTTCTGTAGGAAGTGCCGGTGCTACGAGACAAATTACCAATGTAGCCGCAGGTAGTGAAGACACTGATGCGGTAAACGTAGCACAATTGAAAGCACTGGATACGAAAGTAGATACGAATAAAATCTCGTATTTCTCTGTAAAATCTACCAAGACTGGGAATCAAAATAATACCGGGGCAACCGGCGATGATTCAATTGCAGTCGGTCCTAATGCGAGTGCAACGGGCAACGAGTCAATCGCTATTGGCAATGATGTGACTGTAGCCGGTTACCGTGCAATCGGTATTGGTAGTAGTTTGGGGAGTTTTGGCGATGTTAGTAAAGCCGGAGGCAGTTTTTCTACCTCTATCGGATACTTATCATCGATTGATAAGAAGTCGGCGTATGGT
The DNA here is from genome assembly GCF_036305205.1 of Megasphaera massiliensis. Classification (NCBI taxonomy): domain Bacteria; kingdom Bacillati; phylum Bacillota; class Negativicutes; order Veillonellales; family Veillonellaceae; genus Megasphaera; species Megasphaera massiliensis. Next base: position 76,128 of record NZ_JAXIXE010000002.1, on the reverse strand, counting down.
ACTGCTTTGGGGGCGCAATCAAGAATTGCAGCGTCTCCGGATGCTACCGTGGTAGGCTCTCATGCTCAAATTGACAATTCTAAAATGGCGTCGGCATTTGGACAAAATGTAAGTATCTTCAATTCTGATTTCAGTGTAGCTGTCGGTTCTATGACGAGTGTTGACGGATCTAAAAATGCTATTGTTGTAGGAACAGGTGAAACAATAAGACAATCCATTGAAGCTTCTAATAATGCGATTTTGATTGGTTCTGGGGATAGCATGGTCTATGGATCAGAAGGAGGGATTGCTATTGGTAATACTTCAAAAGTTGATACAAGCACAGGAGCCATATCTATCGGAGACAAGGCAACAAATTTCTTTAGTCCGCTCGGTGTTGCTTTAGGTGCGGGAACTGTCGTTGGAGCGGAAGGTGCTGTTGCCTTAGGTGCTGATTCAACCGCTTATATAACTAAGGGAAAAGTGGGTTATAACCCAAGCAGTGAAGCCTTGACCAATACAGAAAAAGAAAGTATTGCTTGGAAATCTACGATGGGGGCAGTATCCATTGGGGTTACCACTAAGACGGGAAGCACCACCGGAACCCGTCAAATCGTAGGTGTGGCTGCTGGTACTCAAGATACCGATGCCGTTAACGTGGCACAGCTCAAACAAGTTGCTGAAGCTGCAACTGAAGCAGGAAAAACAACACTGAAATTCACCGGAGATGATACGACGGCTGAAATTTCCAGAGGCAATGGTCAGACCTTGAATATTACTGGCGGAGTTTCTGCAACTGATACCGAAGGCAATAGCCTGTTGACTGACAATAACATCGGCGTCGTGAAAGATGGCGATAATGCATTGAAAGTTCGATTAGCTAAATCTCTTAATATGGCTGACGGCAGCATTGCCTTCAACAATGGAGTTAAATTGTCGAGTGCTGGCTTAAGCAACGGCGGTCAGAAAATTTCCAAAGTGGCCGCTGGTGAAGCTGATGATGATGCCGTTAACGTATCTCAGTTGAAAGGAAGCAAAATTAAATCTGGCAGTATAACTGCTGCTACTGACACGAAGGATTCCGGCAGCATGACCCTAACCATGGAAAATGGCGATACTGTAACTGTTAACGGCTTGCAGGATAAGTACATCAAAGCTGCTTCACTTTCCGGGAACACCTTGACGATTACACGCAATGACGATGTAAAATTTGAAGTTAAGAACATCGCAACGACCGACGACATTACCGGCGAAAACAGCATCGTTAATCTGAAGTTTGCTGGTGATGACGGCACTGTACTTACGAAGAAAAATGGTGAAACCCTTAACGTTGTCGGTGGCGTAGCTAAGGATAATCTGACCGAAACAGATAACATCGGTGTTGTAGAAGATAAGGGAACCTTAAAAGTTAAATTAGCGAAAGACTTACAAGACCTGAACAGTCTTCGTATCGGTGGCACATCAACTGATGGCAAGGGTATTTACATTGCTAACCAGACCGTAACTTACACTAAAAATGGTGCTAATGGCAAAACGGAAGAAGGTAAATATATCACTGGATTAGAAAATATTAAATGGAATCCTTCAACCGACGGTATCGTAAGTGGTCGTGCTGCTACAGAAGATCAGTTGAAATCTGTTTACGACAGCATTTCTTCTGACGTTAAAGCTAACAAGGTGGTTGGCGGTAAAAATATTGTCGTAAACGAGCTGCCTAATGGTGCCGGCACGGAAGTTGCCTTGAGTGACGACCTCTCCTTCGGCAATAAAGACGGTAATAACGTAGCTATTAAGGGCAACGATGGTACCATCAGTGCCGGTGATGGCGGCTCTAATAAAGTTGTCATTGACGGAACTAACTCAACGGTAACTGCCGGGACTGGCAATAACCAAGTGCGCGTTGACGGTTCAAAAGGTCAGGTAACAATTGGCAAAGCGGGTAACGGCCTTGTAATGGGTAATCAGGACGTCGCTGTTAAGAATGCTGACGGCACGGATAAGGTTGATGCTGAGGGCAAGCCTGTTACCGAAAATGGCAAATTCATCACCGGCCTCGATAACACTAAATGGGATCCTGAGAAATCTGGCTATGTTCCTGACCGCGCCGCTACAGAAGGTCAGTTGAAAGATGTGGCAGATTCCGTTAAAGACATTACGAATACCATCGGTGTCGGCACTCGTGACTTTGCCGGAGACAGCGGCGAAGCTAAAGTTAAACTGGGCGAGTCGCTGAATCTGAAAGGCGGTGCTGACGTCAACAAGTTGTCCAATGGAAATATCGGTGTTGTAGGCAACGGCAGTAATGGTCTCGACATTAAACTTGCTAAAGATATCAAAGGCCTCGATTCGGTAGAAACAAAAGAATTGACGGTAACGGAAAAAGCTAATATAGGCAACGTTTCCATCAGCAACGATAACGTTACCATCGGGACCGGCGACAGCAAGACCGTCATCACCAACGAAAAGGTTACGACGGGATCAGTTACGACGGGCAACACGACGATCAACAACGACGGCCTTACGGTTAAAAATGAAAATCCGTCGAAGAACATTACCATCAATAATAACAGCGTAAACATGGGCGGTAACGTGATTCATAATGTTGGTGAAGCGACAGAAGCCACGGATGCCATCAATAAAGGCCAGTTCGACAGAACCATCAGTGCCATCGGAACGGGCATGAACCAGATGAATAGCCGCATCGGGAAACTCGACAGCCGCGTCAATCGCGTCGGTGCCGGTGCCGCTGCATTGGCAGCCCTCCATCCGTTGGAATACAGCTCCGATTCAAAATGGGAAGTCACGGCCGGCGTCGGTAACTACAAAGGTGTCAATGCGATTGCCCTCGGTGCTTTCTACCGCCCCAACTACGATACCATGGTCAGTATCGGCTCATCTTATGGCGGCGGCGAAAATATGGTCAATGCCGGCGTAACCTGGAGAATTGGTGAAGGTGAAACGGGTACTTATCCGTCGAAGCAAGCTATGGCACAGAGAATTAATAATTTAGAATCAGCTTTATCTCAGCAACATGAACAGATTGAAGCACAGAACCAGAAGATTGAAGAATTGATGGCGGCTATGGCAGAGTTAACCAAAAATAAATAATGATTTATGACCATCGATCTGCGATGGCTTCTGGAGCACCGGAAATTCCTTGTAATGTGGGGATTTCTGGTGCTTTTTTGTTTTGATGCAAAAAATATTTTATTAGAAATATAAGGCTATCCTATACTGAAAACGAATTGATAATTACATTGCAATAATAATATCGACAATTAATTGACAACTGTTATGCGCATATATAAAATTAAAAATGAAAGAATGTACCAACAATTAGTTTTAAATGACATCTAACTGTTATGAATATAACGGACTAGGGGGCTCTAATATGAATAAACAATATAAGGTTATTTGGAGTAAAGTAAGACATTGTTATGTCGTTGTGTCGGAGCTGGCAAAGCGCAGCGGAAAGACAAAATCTGTCCAAGCGCAGTCCTGTCAAAAAATGGCTGTGACACTTACGGTCTTGGCACTTTCACTGGGGATGACTGGTATCGCCGGAGCGGCCAATAATACGGAGGGTACTGGTAGCGGTGTCGCTGTGGGCTCCGGCTCTTCGGCTTCCAATGCCAGCGGTGTTGCTATAGGGGCGGGTGCTACCGTCAATACTACTAACGGAGTTGCTCTTGGTGCCGGTTCTGTAGCCAATGTTAATTCTAATTTAATAGGTTATCTTCCAAACGCTATGAATTTTGGTCGAGATGAAATTTTTTCACCTGCATGGCGGTCATCTTTAGGGGCTGTATCCGTAGGTGTTCAATCTGCTGGTAGCGCTGCTACAGTGACTCGGCAAATCGTCGGTGTCGCTGCGGGGACACAGGATACGGATGCAGTAAACGTTGCACAATTAAAGAAATTAGATACGAAGGTTGAAAAACACAGAGTCCATTATTTTGCCGTATCGACCACGGATACAAACAATGACGGCAATACTAATGCTTTGGGTACTGATTCTATGGCTATCGGTCCGAGTGCCAGAGCAAACCTTAATAGATCGTTAGCTATCGGTAAATCAGCAGAGGCTTATGTTGATGGCGGTATTGCCCTGGGGTCCGACTCATACAATATTGTAACGTCCGGTATGCGCGGTTATATCCCTACATCGGTATCGTTAACCGAAGAGGAACAAACAACGCCGACTTGGCGCGCTACTTTGGGTGCCTTAGCTATCGGTGTTTCAGCAGTGGATTCTACCGGTGCGGTTACAACGGCAACACAGACTCGTCAAATTGTTGGCGTAGCCGCCGGTACGCAGGATACGGATGCTGTCAACGTAGCACAGTTAAAAGCCTTGGGCTCGACTGTTGATGCCAATAAGATTTCTTTTGTGTCGATAAAGGAAAAATCCCGCGGTGAAAACGATAATAAAGATAATGATGGTGCTACCGGTGACGATGCTATAGCAATCGGTGCGTTTGCCTCGGCAACGGGCCCTAACGCAACAGCTATGGGAGCCAAAGCTAAAGCGACGAATTATAATGCCATTGCCTTGGGGGACTTTGCCAATGCATCCGGTATAGGTTCTACGGCTGTGGGGGATTATGCTATAGCCTCAAGTCATTCAACCGTAGCTGTAGGCAGTGATGCTAATGCAACAGGACTGGAATCGATTGCTATAGGTCATACAGCAAAAGGTACAGGCTATCAGGCGACAGCCGTTGGCAGTGAAGCTACGGCAGCCGGTATTAATGCCTTGGCAGCGGGCTTTGGTTCTAGTGCTAAGGGGCAGTTTGGCAGTGCTTTCGGTGGTGCTGCTGCGGCGGATGGAGATTTTGCTACGGCAGCCGGTTATGGTGCTAATGCGACTGCTAACTCGGCGACTGCCTTGGGTGAAAACTCAGCGGCTTCTATTGAAGGTGGTGTAGCACTCGGCAGCTATTCTAAGACAAATGTAAATTCTGGTGTATTGGGCTACGATCCGAGCGATAAGATTACAACACAAGAAATCTTGCTTGGCGATAATAAAGATACTTATGATAACTTGCAGACTGAAATTGCCACAGCGCAGACTAATGTATCATCATTAGCTAAACAAATCCTTGATTTGCAAACTGAATACGATACAGCTGACGATACACGCCGCGCTGAAATTGTCAATGAAATAAAATCGCTCAATACGGAGTTTGAAACTGCTCGAGCTGCATTGCAAGAAAAAGTTGCAGAAGCAAACAAATACGTATCCGTATGGCAGGCAACGGGAGCCGCTGTTTCTGTTGGTGACAGTGCAACAGGCTTAACTCGCCAGATTACTAATGTAGCGGCTGGGACTGAAGATACGGATGCTGTTAACGTGGCACAATTGACATCCTTGTCGGACAAGGTAGATGCTAATAAGATTTCTTACGTATCTATCAATACCAAAAGAGATGCCAATAAAGATAATGATCAGGCCGGTGTACCGGATGATAAGTCCAGCCGAGATGCAGCAGTTATCGGTTCGAACGATATTACTACCGGTCTTGGCAATTGGAATCTTGTTGCAACTGGTTTTGGAAATACCATAAAGGATATATCCTATGATGCTGCTACTGACAGCGTAACCGAAAAACAGCTTAATAACACCTATGTATATGGTAATGAAAATATTGCGCGAGAAGGGGTTGTTATCGGTAGAAGAAATATTGTTACCGGTAAGAGCAGTTCTTCCAGTAATATTGCCATCGGGTTTAATAATAAAAATTATGGTGAACGCAGTGTGAACCTCGGCAATTATACTTTGACCAATGGTGTGGATTCTATTGCTGTCGGATTTAGTGCCAAAGCACCTAAAACTGACGCGATTGCAGTGGGCGGTGCATCCCAAGCTAACCAAGTCGGATCTATTGCTATCGGTCAAGGTGCGGTCTCTAATACCGGAGGCGTAGCATTAGGGTACAATAGTTTGGCTGATAGAAGTCAGGGATCTATCGGTTATTTCACTACTCTGGGGTCGACAGAACAATCTGCCATAGCAGAAAAATTAGGTAAAACCGCTGAGTATAATCAGTTAGTTACTACGATTAACGGCTATTCGGATTTAGCAGCTCAAGAAAGTCAATATCGTGCTTATATCAGAGAACGCCAGAATAATGAAGATTTATTGAGTGCTGAAATAGAAAACCTCTATAAGAATCCCGAAGGCAGTGCCGCATATAATACGAGTTTAGCTAAAATTAGAGAGTATCAACAAAAAATCAAGGAAAATAATGATGGCGAAAATTCCTTGAGTAGCATTGTTTCGACAAACAATCCAGACTATGTGAAATTACAGGCAGCTCGTACAGAGTTGAGAAATATGTTTGCTGCATACATGTCAACTGCCGATGCTATTTCGGTTGGTAATACAGAAAAGGGTATTTATCGCCAAATTACCGGTGTCGCAGCCGGTAGTGCAGATACGGACGCTGTTAACGTGGCTCAGTTAAAAGATATGGGCTTAGCCGGTCTCGATTTCAAGGGCGATGGTGACACCGTTGTTCATCGTGACTTAGCAAATACGTTAAATATTGTCGGCGGTAATACTGACACCGATTCTTTGACGGATAATAATATTGGTGTCGTTGCTGATGATACGACGGGGACTCTCAAGGTTAAGTTGGCAAAAGCTATTTCTATGGGCGACGGCAGCATTACCTTTGCACCTACGGGAGCAAAAGATGCTGAAGGCAAGGCTCTGGTACAAGGTCAAGACGGTAAATGGTACTCTGACTTGACCGATGCTACCTATGATGCGACGAATAATGTCTACACCAAAGCAGACGGTACGACCGTAAGCGCCGTAGAAAATCCGACTGTTTCGCAGGTTAAATTATCCAATACCGGTCTCGATAATGGTGGTAATAAGATTACCAACGTCGCCGCCGGCACGGTAGATACAGATATCGTCAACTTGGGTCAGCTCAAAGGCAGCACGATCGGCTCCAGCAAGGTAGAATACACGGATGCAGGCGCAGGTACTATTACCTTGACCATGCAGGATGGCAAGGAAGTTGAGATTAACGGTTTGAAAGACACCTACGTTAAAGAAGGGAAACTTGAAAACAACACGTTGAAATTTACCCGTAACGACAATACATCCTTTGAAGTCGGTGACATTGCGTCTAAGAGTGAAATGGATAAAGCCGTTGAAGCTGCTAACTTGAAGTTCACCGGTGATGATACGGCTGATGCGGCTACGCTCACCAAGAAAAATGGGGAAACCCTCAACATCCTTGGCGGAGCCAGTGAATTCACCGCAGCCAATAACATCGGTGTCGTAAAAGACGGCGATGCCCTTAAAGTTAAACTCGCGAAGGACATTTCCATGGGCGACGGCAGCGTTACTTTTGCTCCTACCGGTGCGAAAGACGCTGAAGGCAACAGCCTTGTTCAAGGTCAGGATGGTAAGTGGTACTCTGACCTGTCCGACGCTACCTATGATTCAACGAATAACGTCTACACCAAATCTGACGGGACTACCGTAAGCGCAGTAGAAAATCCGACTGTTTCGCAGGTTAAATTATCCAATACCGGTCTTGACAATGGTGGCAATAAGATCACTAACGTCGCAGCTGGAACGGAAGACACGGACATCGTAAACGTGAAACAGCTCAAGGGCAGTACGATTGAATCTAGTGCTGTAGCCTATGGTGCTGATGGTTCGGGTACCATTACCTTGACTATGCAGGATGGAAGTACTGTCAAGATTGACAGCCTGAAGGATATATACGTTAAAGAAGGGAAACTTGAAAACAACACATTGAAATTTACCCGTAACGACAATACATCCTTCGAAGTCGGCGACATTGCCTCGAAGTCCGATATGGATAAAGCGGTTGGCGATGTTAACTTGAAGTTCACCGGCGATGATACGTCTGAAGGTGGTACGATTACGAAGATCAATGGTGCTACCCTCAATGTCTTGGGGGGTGCTACTGAATTCACGACAGCCAATAACATCGGTGTCGTGAAAGATGGAGAAGCTCTCAAGGTTAAGTTGGCAAAAGCTATTTCTATGGGCGACGGCAGCATTACCTTTGCTCCAGGTGCGAAGGATGCTAACGGTAATACTCTAGTTCAAGGTCAAGACGGCAAGTGGTATTCTGATTTGACGGGTGCTACCTATGATGCAACCAACAATGTCTACACCAAAGACGGTACTACTGTAAGTGCCGTAGAAAATCCGACGGTCTCGGAAGTTAAGTTGTCCAATACCGGCCTCGACAATGGCGGTAATAAGATTACCAACGTTGCCGCCGGTACAGAAGACACGGATATCGTCAACCTCGGTCAGCTCAAAGGAAGTACCATTGGCTCGAGCAAGGTAGAATACACCGATGCAGGTGTAGGTACCGTAACCTTAACAATGCAGGATGGGAAAGAAGTTAAGATCAATGGCTTGCAGGATAAATATGTTACGGGCGCTACCTTCAAGGACAATACCTTGACCATCACTCGTAACGACAATACATCCTTTGAAGTCGGGGACATTGCGTCTAAGAGTGAAATGGATACAGCCGTTAAGGACGTTAACCTGAAATTCACCGGTGATGATACATCTGAAGATGCAACGATTACCAAGAAAAACGGCGAAACCTTGTCCATCTATGGTGGTGTTGCTGCGACGGATGCCGACGGCAACAGCTTGTTGTCTGACGTTAACAATGTGGGTGTCGTAAAGACAGATAATGGCTTGCAGATTAAACTGGCTAAAAACTTATCCGGTATCGACAGCGCTCGTATCGGTGGTACGGTTGCAGATGGTGCAGCTACCGGTGGCATTTACATTGCCAATCAATCTGTAACCTATACTAAAGATGATAAAGACGGTAAGACTGAAAGCGGTTTATACATTACCGGGTTGGCCAACACCAAATGGAATCCGAATACGGATGGTATCGTAAGTGGTCGTGCTGCAACCGAAGATCAGTTGAAAGCAGCCTATGACGGACTTTCCACGACGATCACAGCTAACAAGATTATAGCCGGGGATAATATTACCGTAACACCGCTCGAAGATGGTTCTGGTACAAAAGTTTCCTTGAGTGATAATTTAGCTTTTGGAGATAAAAACGGTAAGAACATTGCCATTAATGGAAAGGACGCTATCATCAGTGCCGGCGACGGTGGCTCTAATAAGGTTGTCGTTGACGGAGCTAATTCAACAGTAACAGCAGGGACTGGTGCTAATCAAGTGACGGTTGACGGTACAAAGGCAGCCATCACGGCCGGCGAAGGCGCGAACCAAGTAGCTATCGACGGCACCAAGGGTCAAGTAACTATTGGTGAAGCCGGTAAAGGCCTTGTCATGGGTAACCAAGACGTGGCTGTTAAGAATGCGGACGGCACTCCTAAAGTTGACGCCGACGGAAATCCTGTAACTGAAAAAGGCAAATTCATCACCGGCCTCGACAATACGACTTGGAATCCGGCTGAAAATGGCTACGTTCCCAATCGTGCCGCTACAGAAGGTCAGTTGAAGGATGTTGTTGGTCAGGTTGATACCAAAATCGACGGCATCAATAAAGATATTGAAACTATCAACAACGCTAAACGTGGTTTTAACAGTGATACCGGTGAAAAAATCGAACGCGGTAAAGACGACGTCTTGGATATTAAAGGTGGTGCTAAGGGCGAATTGTCTGAAGGCAACATCGGCGTTGTCAATAATACAGGCGCCACCGGTTTTGATGTTAAACTGGCAAAAGATCTCAAGGATCTCAATTCGGTTACGTCGAATACGATGACGACGAAGGAACTGACGGTTTCGGAAAAAGCCAACATTGGCAACGTTTCCATCAGCAACGACAACGTTACCATCGGGACCGGTGACAGCAAGACCGTCATCACCAATGAATCTGTTGTGACGGGTTCAGTCACGACGGGCAACACGACGATCAACAACGACGGCCTTACGGTTAAAAATGAAGATTCGTCGAAGAATATTACCGTTCAGAACAACAACGTCAGCATGGGCGGCAACGTCGTTCATAATGTCGGCGATGGTGTAGAAGCAACGGACGCCATCAATAAGGGACAGTTCGACAGAACGGTCAACGCCATCGGTACGGGCATGAACCAGATGAGTAATCGCATCAGCAAGTTGGATACTCGCGTCGATCGCGTCGGTGCCGGTGCCGCAGCCTTGGCAGCCCTCCATCCCTTGGAATACAACGCGGATGAAAAGTGGGAAATTTCGGCCGGTGTCGGTAATTACCGCGGTGCCAACGCCGTAGCTGTCGGTGCCTTCTATCGTCCCAATGGCAACACCTTGGTCAGTCTCGGTACTTCTTATGGCGGCGGTGAAAACATGGTCAACGCCGGTGTGACCTGGAGAGTTGGCGAAGGAGAAACGGGTAATTACTCGTCGAAACAAGCTATGGCTCAGGAAATCAGCAGCTTGAAATCGGTTGTATCCGATCAGAGCAGTCAGCTCCAAGCTCAGAACAGCAAGATTGAAGCTCAGAGTCAGCAACTGGAAGAACAAAACAAGAAGATCGAACAGTTGATGCAGGCCATTGCCGAATTGAAAAAATAAAATAGCAAAGTCTATCGAAGGATGGACGTAGACACGAAGGGCTCTCTTGCATAAAGAGGGCCTTTTGTTTTCTATTGAAAGACTTCGATTTGTTGCGGTTAAATCGTAAATAATCGGTAAAAGAACAGTCTAAATTTCGAGTATAACGTTTTTGTACTGTTATATACAGGTAACTTCATTGACAAAAATTTGAACAATATATAGAATGATAACATAAGGATATATATTATTCGTTATCTGCAACAATTGGACTATATAAGTTCAGTTAGCTGAAGAATGCGATAAATCGGATTTTATGGAGGGATGAACGAGGGGATTTTACGCTTTTTATATTGCTATTATATGTCTGATCAAAGCTCGATGAGTGAGGACATAACAAGAAATCTGCTGAATCAAAGTGTCAGCATCGTGTCTGCTTTTATGTAATTAAGTGAAAGTTTATTATCAATCTAATAGGAGGCAAGCGATATGAATAGGATTTACAAAGTCATTTGGAGCAAAGTAAAGAATTGCTATATCGTAGTTTCTGAAATAGCAAAGAGTCACAGTAAACCCGTATCGAAAGGTTCGCGTCAGTGTGTTTCTGCAGCCGCTGTTTTGGCTGTATTGGCGTTATTGTCTGCTCCTGCCGGGGTATATGCCCAGGACGGGGTCACGACATTCGTCGATCCGGCGAATAAGAATATCAAGATGGGGAACGGTATCACACTTAGTAATAATGATGGGCAAAATGGTACCGTGGCTATCGGCGATCATGTTCATGTTGATGATTATGTTATGCAGAAGGGCAGTGTGGCCATCGGTACAAATGCCTTTGTTGAAAATATGTTTGGCGGACAGGAAAGAACCTTCCGCTTTGGTATGACCGATAATAGGGATTTAATGGCTGGGATTGCTATCGGTCAAAATACGTATGCTCGAAGTGGTATACAAATTGGTGACCATAAGTATATTGGTCGTTTAGGTGATACTACGGTGAATCCTACGACGGAAAGCGGAAAACGAAATCTTGCCATTGTTTTGGGCACAACAACTCTGGGACACAACAGTTATTCCAATGGGGCCTTTACTACCAATACGGGGGCTTTCTCCATCATGACTAGTGGTTATGAAACGGGGAATGTCATGATGGTAGGCCAGAATTTTGGTGCTCTTATCAATGGTTCTTTCAATAGTATTGAATCAAAAACATCAAGCAACATGTATTCCGGAATCGCTAACTCTGTAGTTGGGACAGTCAATAGAGTCAATAATTCCAATGGTACTTTGGTTTTTGGTGCCGGAAATGAAGTTACTAACTCTGTCGATAATATTCAGACTCCGGCTGATATTTTTGGATCGGCACCTTCTGATGCGAAAGATTTGGCTGATACGTTGCGCAGCAATATCCGTGGCACTGATGGCAATGGCACGCCTGGTGGCGCTGTTCTTGCTATCGGCGGTGGCAATAAAGCGGATTACGCTACCCGCTCTCAATTGTCCGGTGTCGGTAACACCTTGACCGGGACATCCTCTAGCAGAGCTTCCTATAATATGTTGAACGGCTATCGGAATAAGGGGACGACGACCTCTTATGCTACCATGATTGGTACTTTGAATACCGTAACCAATGGTACGAATAATATTATTGTGGGCAATAAGCAGAAGCTTACCGGAGCGTCGAATAATATTGTTTTAGGTACTGCAGACAGTGAAATTGAAACGACGGTATCCGATGCCGTGGCTATCGGTCATAATAGTAAGACTACGGCAACCGGCGGTGTAGCCTTAGGTACTGGCTCTGTTGCGGCAACCGTTTTGGGACAGCAAGGCTATGATCCCTCGACAAAAGCTAACTCCACTTCATCGGCCAGTGTCTGGAAATCTACAGCCGGTGCTGTTTCCGTAGGGGATACATCAAAGAGCATCACTCGTCAGATTACCGGTGTAGCAGCGGGTACTGCCGATACCGATGCTGTCAACGTAGCGCAGCTTAGAGCTGTCACTGGTGGCGGCAGCGGTGGAAGTTCGGTTCATTTCTTCTCCGTAAACGGTGATGAAACTCAGGGCAACTACAATAATGACGGTGCAACGGGTACTAATGCTGTTGCCATTGGTACCGGTGCAAGCGCAACCCAAAATGGAGGCATTGCCATCGGTCATATTTCTCAAGCGACAGGAGGCACAGCTATTGCACTGGGCTTTAATGCGAACGCTGGAGGAAGCAGCACGGTAATCGGTGAGTCTTCCATAGTAAACGCACCGAATGCCGGGCAAGGGATAGGCACCGTTATCATTGGTTCAGAATCCGCCGATATTGCTGGTGATAAAGAGGCCGGTGCATCGTCAGATGTGATTCTCGGCGGCTCGAACCGTGTAAAAGAATCAAACGGAGTCTTTGTAAGAGGACAGGGAAATATTGTAGATAACTCTTATAAACAGGAAACGTTGACGACGGAAGATCAACAAAAACTTATGGCTCAGATGTTTATGGGGACTCCGGCGGGCGACGTTTATGAGAAAATGGGCAGCCATGTTTCCGTCAATGGTGATGGCAACTACGTAAAGAATGCTACGTTCTCTCAGATTTCCGGTACCAATAACCAGATCATCGGTTCTGATACAACCTCGGCTGACTACAATATTGTTAGTGGCAATCGCAATGTCGTAGAAAATGCTACGAATAACATTGTGACTGGTGATAATCACACTATCACCGGTGCCAATAACAACGTTATTCTTGGCTCTGCCGATACAAACAAAGAAGTCACCGTATCCGATACGGTCAGTGTCGGCCATAATGCCAGTGCAACGGTAGCTGATGGCGTAGCTTTAGGCTCGAACTCCGTGGCTAGCGTAGCAGCCGGTGTATCCGGTACTGTTCCGACCGGAGCTACTGTTTCTGATACTGATAAAGCAAGTGCAACGTGGACGTCCACTTTAGGGGCCGTCTCTGTTGGTGTGCCTGGAACCAATGCAGCAGCGACGCAGACACGTCAGATTACAGGTGTTGCAGCAGGTACTCAGGATACTGATGCCGTAAACGTGGCCCAGCTTAATGCTGTAAATACCCGTTTGACGAATACGGTAGATGCTAATAAGATTCACTTCTTCCAGGTCAATTCGACAAGTGGAACTAACTACAATAATGATGGTGCTAAGGGTGCAGATTCCATTGCTATCGGTAAAGCTAGCACCAATGCAAGCAATAGTATCGTAATGGGTAACGGCGCTTCAATGAATAGCTATTCAAATCAGCCGGGTGGTATTGCTATCGGTGCTAATTCTTTTGTTGAAAACATGTCTGGTGGTTTGGAACGAACCTTTGATTTCGAGCAAGCAGGATATAATAAGTATCCGATTGTTGGAATTCCTTATGGAAATCCAAAAGATCCTAGCAGAATGACAACGGGTGTGGCTATTGGTCAAAACACATATGCACGGTCCGGTGCTATTATGTTAGGTACGCATAACTATAAAGGTACACTGGGTGATGTAACGGTAGATAGTGCTAACTCTAAAGCTCAAAATATGACGATTTTCTCGACCACATTAGGTGCTAATAGTTATTCTAATGGTTTATTCTCTACCTTGACCGGTGCTTATTCAATTGCATCTTCGAATTATAGTGGCGGCACTGCGAATGCGACCAAGAATTTTGGTGCAACTATAAATGGTGCTTTTAATAGCATTGAATCATCAACTTCTGATAATGAGTCCTCTGGTATTGGCAATAGCGTTGTGGGCTTGGCCAATAGAACTGCTAATTCCAATGGTGCTTTAATATTTGGTGCAGGCAATGAAATTACAAACTCTATCACGGATATTGCTGTGCCTAGTTTGGCGGCACCGAGTTCAGCTAAAGGAATGCAGACTTATTTGATGAATTCCATTAAATCTTCCAATAGTGGTGGTTCCACACTCGCTATTGGTGGTGCGAATAAGGCGAACTATACGCAGCAATCGGCTCTTATCGGTGTTAACAACACCTTGGAAGGCTCTGAGGATTCCATTGCTCAATATAATGCATTAACCGGTTTTAACAATACGGCAACCGGGGTAACGAATGTAGCCGTAACCGGTACAAACAATACGGTTAATGACTCTACCTCTATCGTTAACTTAGGTAATGAAAACGCGGTATCCGAATCTAACAATACTATCTTGTTGGGCGATAATCGTACTGTATCCGGCTCTGACAACAGCATTATCTTAGGTCGTGCTAATAAGGAAACGACGACCACGCTTCGCGCCGCAGCCGATACGACCTTGACGACGACGGCTGATAACGTAGTCGTTATGGGCTATAACGCCAATGCAACTGTAGATGATGGTGTAGCCTTGGGCTCTAATTCTGTTGCAAGTGTGACATCTGGGGTAGCAGGCTATGATCCAACTACTAAAGTTGCATCGACAGATACAACACCAACATGGAAATCGACCTTGGGTGCCGTCTCTGTTGGCGTGCCGGGAGATAATGCAGCAGCAACTCAGACTCGTCAAATTACAGGCGTAGCAGCCGGCATGCAGGATACGGATGCCGTTAACGTAGCACAGTTGAAAGCATCTCAGGTGACCTTGAAAAAAGGTGACAATGTAACAATTACATCTACTACAGATGATGATGGTTCTACTATTTATACAATTGCATCGACTGACACGAATACAGTCTTGGCAAAAGGTGAAATTACATATAGCGATAACGGTGCTACTGGTACTTTAGTCTTAACGGATTCTGATAATAACCCCGTTACTGTAACCGGCTTGAAGAACACTTTTGTAGAAAGCGCAGCTTTGGATACCGATACACACACCTTAACACTTACGAGAAATGATGGTGAGCCTATTAAGGTAACAGGCATTGCTACGATCTCTGATCTTGCATCCAACAAAACCCATTTCTACAGCGTTAACTCGACTGATGAAAAAGCAGGTAACTATAACAACGATGGCGCTAAGGGGGCGAATGCACTTGCTGCCGGTGTTGGTGCTGTAGCTAATACGCAGAACTCTATTGCGATTGGCAATAGTGCTCAAATTTTAGGCAATGGTGGCAATTCCACGGGTACTAGTAGTATCGCTATTGGTGACAAAGCAGTTGTTACTACTAATGGGCTGGATTTAACAAGTATTGCCATTGGTAAAAATGCAGTTGTATTGAATGGTAGTGGTAAACAGGATAAAGCCTTGAGCTTCACCCCTGATAACTATGCATCTGGTAGTGATCTTCCGATTAATGCCGACGTATCTCCAGGTGGTATTGCTATTGGTACTAATGCCTATGCCCGTACGGCTAGCGTCCAAATTGGTGCTCATACCATGGACGGCTATGTCATGGGTGGAACAGAAATTACCGGTACATCGCAGGCTAACTTAGTAGGTATGACTACTATTGGTACCAACTCCTACAACAAAGGTGCTATGGGCAGTATGTTAGGTGCTTACTCTGTTATGACTGGTGACTTTGATAGTTCCGGTGGTTTTAACAGCTTGACCTATGGACCTCAAAACTTTGGTGCTAACATAGTAGGGTCTTTGAACAGTATCCGTTCTGCCGGTTATACAGGTGCTAGTGGTGTTGCCAATAGCATTGTTGGCATAGGTAATATTGCGGAAAATGCAAATGGTGCTCTTATTTATGGGGCTGGTAATAAAATTACTAACTCTGTAAATGCTATAAGTGGTATCGGTATATCTGGTGATCCAACGACGGTTGATAAGATGGTTGATGCTATTCGCCAAGGTATCCAAAGCTCTGGTGGCGGTGGTTCTACATTAGCTGTCGGCGGTGGTAATACGGCAGATTATACACGAAATACGGCCATCATCGGTGTAAACAACACTGTGACCGGTACCAGCGATAATGTCAGCCAGTATAACTTTGTTTCAGGCTATAAAAACACGTCTACCGGCGGGGGCAATACCACGATTATTGGTACCAACCGTACTTTAACCGGTGTAGATAATACGATTGTTATTGGCTCGGCTGATTCGACAATCGAAACAACTGCCAATGATGCCGTAGCTATCGGCCGGAATACGAATGTAACTTATGACGGCGGTGTGGCACTTGGTGCTAACTCTGTTGCTAGAATAGATAAAGGTATTGTAGGGTACGATCCATCTGGTAGAATTACAGATGCTGATAGTATTCCTTATGATACAGAACGATATGCAAGTATTCAGGCTCAAATTACAGAAACTCAATCGTCGATAAGTGAATTGAATGGTAAGTTGGCTGATACACAAGCTGCTATGGATTTCTATAAATCCTTCTATCCTGATACTTATCAAGATGACCCTCAGTATTTAGAAATAGTTGATCAATATAAAGCTCAGCAAGCTGAACTTACAGCCGCTCAGGCTACATTATCAGAACAGCAAACTGCTCTTGGTGATGTATTGAAATCTAAAGCCACATGGCAAGCAACGGCAGCTGCTGTATCAGTAGGCGATGTTTCTAAAGGTATCACTCGCCAGATTACTGATGTAGCAGCAGGTACGGCAGATACTGATGCCGTTAACGTAGCGCAGTTGAAAGCTAATAAAGTAAGTTTAGTTGAAGGTGATAATGTAACAATTACATCTACTGTTGCTGATGATGGTGCTACAACTTACAAAATTGCATCGACAGACACCAACACAGTGTTGGAAAGTGGCAAAATTGCTTATAACGACAAAGGTACCGATGGTACTATAACATTGACTGATTCTGCAAATAACAAAGTTACTGTAGAAGGTGTTAAGAACACCTACCTCACTGAAGCAAGTTTAAGTGGTAATACCTTAACCCTTACTCAAAATGAAGGCAATCCTATTAAGGTGACCGGAATTGCTACAACCACTGATCTTGCATCCAACAAAACTCATTACTATAGTGTAAATGATGGGACGTATCAAACCGCGAACTATGATAATGACGGCGCTAAAGGTGGTATGTCCTTAGCCGCCGGTGCAGGTTCGACTGCTAATGGTACAGCCTCTACGGTAACCGGTGCCTTCTCTCGTGTTGATGGAGATGGTACGAATGGCATGACTGGTGGTTTCCAAGGTGCAACAGCTGCTGCTTACGGTTCGTTTAATGTTATCGGTGCAAAATCCGGCGTAGCCTTTGATGGTGTCGCCAACAGCGTTATCGGCGTAGCCAATAAGACGGAAAATGCTAATGCCGCATTAATTATGGGTGCCGGCAACAAGGTAACCAATTCCTATCGCCCGGTAGATATGTCTACCGCTGCTCCTCTAGCAAATGCATTACAAAAAGCAATTACAACCGGTGATACGGATGATATGGTTACAGCTTTAGGCAGTATGGTACAAACTAGTGGTGGTGCAGTACTTGCTATCGGTGGCGCTAATACCGTTGATAATGCGATGCTTTCGAAGGTAGTCGGTGTAGGTAATACGTTGACCGGTACTGAAGGTAACGAAAGTAAGCTTAACATGATTGATGGTTTTGCTAATACCGGTACTAATATCAGTAATGTTACTGTGATTGGTAGTCGCAATACCGTTGAAGATGCTTATAGCACTGTTGTAATCGGGGATAACAGAAACTTAACAAAAGCTTCGGACAGTGTCATCCTCGGCTCGGCAGATCAAGCTATGACAACATCAGTATCTAATGCGACGGCGATTGGCCATAATGCCAATGTAACCGTAGCTAATGGTGTGGCTTTAGGTTCCGGCTCCGTAGCAAGTGTTGACGCCGGTGTTGCCGGCTATGATGTAGAGACTGAAAAGGCATCTACAAATACCACGGCAACTTGGAAGTCTACTTTAGCCGCTGTTTCCGTTGGTGTTCCGACTGATGGTGGTGCAGCAACAGCTACTCGCCAGATTACGGGAGTAGCTGCCGGTATGCAGGACACGGATGCCGTTAACGTTGCTCAGTTGAAAAAAGTTGCTGAGGCTGCAAATGAAGCAGGAAATACAACCTTGAAGTTCACTGGTGATGACACAACGGCTGAAATTTCCAGAACCAATAACCAGGTACTCAACATTACCGGTGGTGCTGAAGAATTCACAGACGATGATAACATCGGCGTTGTAAAAGACGGCGACAATGCATTGAAAGTTCGTTTGGCTAAAGACCTTACCGGCTTGAATAGTGTTGCAGTCGGTGATGCCGTAACCCTCGGCACGACTGGTCTGACGATTACCAATGGCCCGTCCGTAACAACGAAGGGTATCGATGCTGGCAGCAAGACGATTACCAATGTAGCAAACGGTGTCAATGCTACCGATGCGGTCAACGTATCTCAATTGAATGCGAATAAAGTGACTGTAAAAGCAGGCACGAATGTGACACTTGATTCTGCAACAAATGCTGACGGTACCACCTATACAGTAAGTGCAACTGATACCAAGGTAACCGGCGGTTCTGCAACTTATGGAGCTGACGGTAAAGGCACCATCACACTGAACACAGATGCTAATGGTACGAAAGGTACGGTAGAAGTCAGCGGTCTTACCGACACCTACACCACCAAAGGAACCTTTGATAAAGACAGCAAGAAGATTACCTTCACGCAGAATGATGCCTCTAAAAACTATGAAGTGGATTTAAGCAGCATTGTAGATGAGATTAGCAGTGTAAGCGGAAAGCATACGGCTATTACCTTAAACGGAGAGGAACCGACGGCAGGCAAAGATAGTGCTTTAGGCGAATACATCGGCGACAGCAACCTTACCATGGCTGTACAAGAAGTTGACGGTCAGAAGATTTATGATTTGAAGATGAGTAAGGATCTGGTAGCCGGCACTAAGCCTGGTGCAGATGGTAAGAACGGCGAAGCCGGCAGCATCACCATCATTGGTGAACCGGGTTCGGCCGGGGCTGATGGTAAGAATGCAAGTGCCAATATTACGGTCAAAGACGGGAAGAACGGCCTCGATGGCACAGACGGAATCACGCGTATCGTTTATAAAGATGAAGATGGTAAAGACCATGAAATTGCCACTATGGATGATGGCCTGAAATTCACGGGCGATACGGCAGGTGTCACGGTTGCCAAGAAGCTGAATGAAACCTTGTCGATTACCGGC
Source organism: Megasphaera massiliensis (assembly GCF_036305205.1). Lineage (NCBI taxonomy): Bacteria > Bacillati > Bacillota > Negativicutes > Veillonellales > Veillonellaceae > Megasphaera > Megasphaera massiliensis. The sequence goes on along the minus strand of NZ_JAXIXE010000002.1, from coordinate 56,564 downwards.
GGTGCTGACATGACCAAGTTGAGCGATAATAACATTGGTGTCGTCGCTGAGGAAAAAGGCGGGTTAACCGTTAAGTTGGCGAAAGACCTCACCATGGCTGACGGCAGCATCTCCTTCAATAACGGCGTTAAGTTGTCCGGCACAGGCCTCGACAATGGCAATCAGAAGATTACCAACGTGGCAGCCGGCACAGCCGATACGGATGCGGTCAATGTAAGTCAGTTGAATAGTGCTCTTAAAGGTGCGAAACACACGGAAGTTACCTTAAATGGTGAAGCCCCGAAGGCAGGAGAAAACGGTACTTTAGGTTCCTATATCGGATCCAGTAACCTTACCATGGCTGTAAAAGATGTTGACGGCCAGAAAATTTACGATTTGAAGATGAGCAAGGATCTGGTAGCCGGTACTCCGGGTAAAGCTGGAGCTGATGGTGAACCGGGGACTCCGGGTACGCCGGGCAGCATCACCATCATTGGTGAACCGGGTAAAGACGGGACCGATGGCAAGAACACGAGTGCCAATATTACGGTTAAAGACGGGAAAAATGGTCTCGATGGCACAGACGGAATCACGCGTATCGTTTATAAAGATGAAGACGGTACAGACCATGAAATTGCTACTATGGATGATGGCCTGAACTTCACGGGAGATACGGAAAATGTAACGATTGCTAAGAAGCTGAATGAAACCTTGTCGATTACGGGCGGCATCACCGATGCAAATCAACTTACCACGGTAGATAATATCGGTGTTGTGGCTAGCAACAGTGGATTAAAAGTCCGCTTGGCTAAAGACTTGCAGGACCTCGACAGCGTTCGCATTGGTGGTACGACTGCAAATGGCGAAGGCATCTACATCGCCAACCAATCTGTAAACAACTCGAAGGGCAATGCTGAAGAAGGCAACTACGTCACGGGCTTGACCAATAAGACCTGGAACCCGACGGCAAACGGTTATGTAAGCGGTCGTGCAGCTACGGAAGATCAGTTGAACTCCGTTTACGAAAAGATTAACAGCAACATCGAAGCCAATAAGGTAACGAGTGGTAAGAACATCACTGTCGGTGAAGACAATAAGGTAAACTTAAATAACAATATTACATTAGGTTCCGAAACTGATGCAGCTAAACAAGTTAATATCAACGGTGATGCGGCTATGGTAACAGCCGGCGATGGTACTAATAAGGTTGTCGTTGATGGCACTAACGGTCAAGTAACAATTGGTAGTGGTGTTGTATTAGGTAATCAGACGAATGTTGAAGGTACGAAGTCTGACGGCAATAAAGATTCGCAGAGTGGTAAATATCTCACTGGTTTGGATAACACTAAATGGGATCCGGCTAATACAGGTATCGTTGAAAACCGTGCCGCAACCGAAGGTCAGTTGAAAGATATTGCCGACCAAATTAGCAGCATCGATACAGCCGTTAAATCTTCCAGCCGTGTATTTGAAAGTGATTCTACTGAACAAGTAACGCGTAAGAGTACGGATCCGATGAAACTCAAAGGTGGTGCTACTGGTGAATTGTCTGACGGCAACATCGGCGTTGTAAATAACAGTGATAAGACTGGCTTTGACATTAAGTTGGCTAAAGATATTAAAGGTCTGAACAGCATCGAAGTGAACAATAAGATCACTATCGGTACTGGCGACAACCAGACCATCATCGAAGGTGACACCATCAATACCGGCTCTATCACGACGGGCAACACGACGATCAACAATGACGGTCTGACGATTGTAAACGAAGATTCGTCGAAGAACATCACCATCAATAACAACAACGTCAACATGGGTGGCAATGTCATTAAGAACATCGGTGAAGGTTCCGAACCGACTGATGCCATCAACAAAGGTCAGTTCGACCGCGCAATCAACAACCTTGGCACGGGTATGAATCAGATCAACAACCGTGTCAACAAGTTGGATAATCGTGTAAACCGCGTCGGTGCCGGTGCAGCCGCCTTGGCAGCCCTCCATCCGCTGGAATTCAGCCCGGATGCGAAATGGGAAGTCACGGCCGGTGTCGGTAATTACCGCGGCGCCAATGCTATCGCCCTCGGTGCTTTCTATCGTCCGAACTTCGACACGATGTTCAGCATCGGTACGTCTTACGGCGGCGGTGAAAACATGATTAATGCCGGCGTAACTTGGAGAATTGGTGAAGGGGAAACGAAGGCTTATCCGTCCAAGACGGTTATGGCTCAGGAAATTGACGATCTGAAAACTGTCGTATCGGAACAGCAAGATCAGATTGAAGAATTGAAGAAACTCGTCAACTCCTTAATCAACAAATAGTATTTCCTCCCTCTTTGTGAAAGGCCCTGCTTCTTTTGGGAAGCAGGGCCTTTTGCTATACTAAATTTGTATGCATGAATCACGTTGAAATTTCACTTAACGGATTGACTTTTCTTATTGTGAAATTATATAATGAATACAAAGAGAAATAAGGACAAAGGTGTTTTGTGAGAACACACTTTGCCCTTGTTCACGGGATATGCTTATAAGTTTATACGAAAGGATTGATTGGCTATGTTGTTTCGAACCTTGTTGGGGATGAGATGGGGCGATTTATCGGATGATGTTCGGCAAATGCTGTTGGAACGCGCTGACCTCGATACGTTTAACGGGGCTGACGGCGAACGATACAGTCAAGGGACCCTTCATTTCCGCAATACCCTAATGGGGGTTCAGGCTGCCATCGGAATGGACCGTTTTTCCGGAGACATGGAAAACAACGGAGTTTTCATTGACGATGACGCCGTACTTTTCCGCATATAAATTAGTTAAATAAGAATACTTTGCACAATCCGATGATGATGAGTGCAAGGACGATAATGACACTGATAACCCGAGTCTTAGTAAAGATCTTCGGGTTATTTTGTATGTTTTTTGGCGGGACCGGTGCCGGTACTTCCTGCTTCGTGCCGCAGATGGGGCACATGAGGACGCCGTCACGAAGTTCTGTTCCGCAGGTTGGGCAAATCATGGTATCAACTCCTATTCTCTCTTTACTATAGATGTCTCCATTCTCTATGTCAAGAAGTTATATTTTAATAATATAAACGGTATATATAATAACTTGCACAACTCGGTCGATGGGGATATACTTTTAATTATTTAGAACAAAATATTGTAAGAAAGAAGGAGAATAGCGGTTTGAAACGAAAAATTGGTTTGAGTACACAGATTTTGATTGGGTTGGCCATTGGGGCCTTGGTCGGATATTTGTTTCCTGATTTTGGAGACAAGCTGAAGCCTGTTGGCGACGCTTTTTTACGGATGATTAAGATGATCGTCGTCCCCCTTATTTTCAGTACCCTCGTCATGGGGATTGCCGGCACGGGCGATTTTAAGAAGCTCGGACGCCTTGGGGGCAAGGCCATCATTTGGTTTGAGTTTGCGACGACCATTGCCCTGGCCATCGGCCTGTTGGTCATGAATTTAGCAGAGCCCGGTGTGGGCGTTACCTTGTCGGCTTCGGCAGCTAATGCGTCTCATGCGGCAGCGGCCAGTCAGCACAGCGTCGACCTCGTCGACTATGCCGTTCATATCGTGCCCAGTAATATCATCGATGCCATGGCTCGTCAGGATATGCTGCAAATCATTTTCTTCGCCTGCTTCTTTGGCGTCGCCGTCGCTCATATCGGTGAAAAGGGTGAGCTGATCGTCGATTTTTGTCAGAGCGTGGCCGAAGCTATGTTCAAGGTAACGGCCTATGTTATGCACTTTGCGCCCCTCGGCGTCTTTGCCATGATTGCCTACACTGTCGGGAGTTACGGCATTGCCATGCTCATTCCTTTGGGCGAACTCATCGTGGCCGTTGCCGGTGCGACGACCTTATTTATCTGTATTGTGGCCCTCATCGCCAGTGCTTTTACGCGAATCAATTTTTTCTGCGTCATCCACGCTTTGAAAGACATCCTCTTCTTAGCCTTTTCGACGGCCAGCAGTGAAGCCGCCCTTCCCGGTGCTATGAAGCGTTTGGAAGCCCTGGGTGTTCCTAAGCCGATTGTTACCTTTGTCATGCCGACGGGCTATTCCTTCAACCTCGACGGCTCGACGCTGTACAGTTCGGCGGGTATCTTGTTTATCGCCCAGCTCTACGGCATTCAGATGCCCATTGAACAGCAGCTCTTGGTCATGGTCACCCTCATGCTGTCGACGAAGGGGATTGCCGGCGTTCCCGGTGCCGGTATCATCGTTGTCGCTGCCACGGCTGCGGCCTTCAACCTTCCGACGGAAGGCGTCGCCATTTTGCTCGGCATCGACCGTATCTTGGACATGATCCGTACGATCTGCAACGTCTGCGGCAACTGCATGGCGACGGTCGTTGTAGCTTTCTGGGAAAAGGATTTGACCAAGGCTGATTTCTATAAAAATTATCGTGCGTTTCTAGAGGACAAAGAAGCCTAAACTTGCCGAGAGTTTCAATAGCAATACTAGACTAAATCTGTTATAATAATGGGGTAAACAAGTGATCCGTAAGGCATGTCTGACGGAAAACTTCATCGATGAGCCTCCGTGCTCTTCTGCAAAGGACTGTCTGCGCAGGCGAGGCGAAAGCACATAGTGATTATCCTAAGGTTCTGTGCTTTCACACAGAACCTTTTTTGTTTATTAAGGAGGAGACCTTATGGAAACGCGAGTCGCTTTAATCGGTATTATTGTCGGCAACCGCAATGAATCAACGAAATTGAATGAAATTTTGCATGAATACGGTCAGTACGTCATCGGCCGCATGGGCGTCCCCTACAAGGATAAAGACATCAACGTTATCAGCATCATCGTCGATGCGCCCCAAGACGTCATCAGCGCCATGTCGGGCAAGATCGGCATGATTCCGGAAGTCAGCACCAAGACGATTTATCCGCCTCTGCCGCAGTAGGAGGGACGTATGCTGAAAATTGCAATTTACGGTAAGGGCGGTATCGGCAAGTCGACCATGACCAGTAACTTGGCTGCTGCCTTTGCCTATTTGGGGAAGCGGGTCATTCAGATCGGCTGTGACCCCAAGGCCGATTCGACGTTCAATCTCCTCGGCGGCGAACCCTTGCTGCCGGTCATGAATTATCTCAGGGAGCACGACGAAGATCCCGAGTCGATTGAAGACATTTCCCGCATCGGCTACGGCGGCATCCTCTGTATTGAAACGGGCGGACCGACGCCGGGCCTGGGCTGTGCCGGTCGGGGCATCATCGCAACTTTTTCCCTCCTCGAAGATTTAGGCCTCTTTGAAGAGTATAAGCCTGACGTCGTCTTGTATGACGTCTTGGGCGACGTCGTCTGCGGCGGTTTTGCCGCCCCCATTCGCGAAGGCTATGCGGAAAAGGTCCTCATCGTCACGTCCGGTGAAAAGATGGCCCTCTATGCGGCTAACAACATCAATACGGCAGTCACCAATTTTGCCGACCGCAGCTACGCCAAGGTGGAAGGCATCATTTTCAATCGGCGCAATATTCCCGATGAAGATGCCAAGGTTCGTGCCTTTGCCGAAAAGGCGGGTCTCACCATCGTCGGTGATATTCCCCGAAGCGACGATATCAACCGTTATGAAGAATTGGGTCAGACCGTTATCGAAGGCAATCCGGACCTTCCCATCAGCAAGACCTTCCTCGATTTGGCTCGAAAATTATTAGAAGACAAGGATTGATTATGACAGAAAGAAAACCTTTTGCCATTACGGTGCAGGACTTGGTCGCTCGCGGTCGGAATGATATTCCGGCGGAGCTGATCACGTCGACGCACCTCATCTATAATTCGCCGGCAGCGCTGGCCTTTAACTCGCCCGGTGCCCAAGGCTTCGGTGTAAAGCGGGCGGGACTTTCCATTCCCGGCTCGGTCATGATTCTCATCGGCCCCGGCTGCTGCGGACGCAATACGACGATTCTCAGTGAAATGGGCGGCTACAGCGACCGATTTTTCTTCTACATCATGGATGAAACGGACATCGTAACCGGTCGTCACTTGAAGAAAATGCCCCAGGCCGTCTGTGAAGTCGTCGACAGCCTGCCGGAAAAGCCGTCAGTCGTCATGGTCTGCATGACCTGTGTCGACGCCCTGCTGGGAACCGATATGGAGCGGGTTTGCCGCAAGGCCGAACAGGCTGCGGGACTGCCCGTCGTGCCCTGTTATATGTACGCATTGACCCGGGAAGGGCGCAAGCCGCCTATGGTCGATGTCCGGCGGGCCATTTATTCTCTCTTGGAAAAGGAACCCCGTCAGCGACGGACGGTCAACCTCTTGGGCTATTTTTCGCCCTTACAGGACGACTGCGAATTTTACGATATCTTAAAGGCCATCGGGTTTAACCAAATCAATGAAATTTCCCGCTGTGCCGACTTTGCCGCCTATAAGGCTATGGCTCAGGCCAATGTAAACTTTGTCCTCAATCCTGAATCGCGGCTGGCCGCTCAGGACTTGGAGCAGCGCCTGGGCATTCCCAGCATCGAATTGACTCGTCTCTATCAGGTCAGCCAGATTCACAAGCAGTATCAGGCCCTGGCTAAAGCCCTGGACGTAACCATTGATGATGAGCCTTGGCTGGAAAAGGCACGGGCCGTCGTCCATCGGATGCAGGAAAATTACAGCGGTACGACCGTTGCCATCGGCGAGATGCAGAACGGCAACGCCTATGAAATGGCCCTGGCTCTGACGCGATACGGTTTCGTCGTCCGCGAAATCTATGCCAACCTCGGACCCGACGATTTCGTCTACCTCCGCCACTTGGCTGAACTGAGTCCGGAAACGAAGGTATATTCCAACTTATCGCCATCCATGCTCTATTACGAAGGTGATGATGTGTCCATCGATGTGACCATCGGCAAGGATGCTGCATACTATCACGAACAGGCTGCCCACCTTCATTGGGACGAGGATATTCAACCCTTCGGCTATGCCGGGGTCGTTTCCCTGCTGAACCGTTTGGAAGAAGTCCTCTTGGAAAGGAAGAAACGATGAGAGGTTTATGGAAATATATATCGCCCTTTGCGCCGGATCAGTCCGGAGCGGCAGCTGTTCTCTACGGGTTAAACGGTATCGTCGTCATCTGTGACGCCGGCGGCTGTGCCGGCAACATCTGTGGCTTTGACGAACCGCGCTGGTTCAGCGGCCGAAAGAGTGCCGTATTCAGTGCCGGTCTGCGCGACATGGATGCCATCCTCGGCCGGGACGATCGACTCGTTGAAAAACTCTGCGATGCTGCCGAAACGATCGATGCCTCCTTTGCGGCCATCGTTGGCACGCCGGTGCCGGCCGTCATCGGGACGGACTATAAGGCGTTGAAGCGGATGGCAGAAAAGAAAATCGATCTGCCGGTCATCACCATCGACACGACGGGCATGGATTATTACGATAAGGGCATTGAACATGCTTATGAAGCTTTGTTTCCGGCCTTTGCCGATAAGAATTTGAAACCGGAAGCCGATACGGTCGGTATCCTCGGCGCCGTCCCCTTAGAGCTCATGCATCCCGGCGACATCGAATGGATCAGTCAGAGTCTGGCTGAAGAAGGCTGGAAGCAGATTTTATTGTTCGATGAAATCGATGACTATAAGAACGCCGGCAAGGCGACCCTCAATATGGTCGTATCGCCGGCAGGCCTTAAGGCGGCTCAGTATCTGAAAGAAACCTTCGGCACGCCGTATGAGCTCCATTACTTCGGCCTCGATGCCGTCGTCGACTTCGACGATAATTTATTTGCCGGAAAGAATGTTTTGGTCATCCATCAGCAGGCCGCCGCCTCTTCCATGGCTGCCATGGCCGAAGAAGCCGGAGCCGCTCGGGTGACGACGGCGTCGTGGTTTATGGATAAGCCCGAGGCGCGGTATGAAAATCACGTCGTCTTGAAGGAAGAAGACGATTTGCGCGACCTTGCCGACAATGACAATTTTGACCTCATCCTCGGCGACTTGTACTATCGCCGGGCCTTGCCGAACTTCCACGGCCAATACGTAGATTTTCCGCATTTTGCCGTATCCGGGAGGGGATAAGATGAGGAGCGAACGGATCTGTGTCTTCGGCATCGTCCAAGGCGTCGGCTTTCGGCCTTTTGTCAGCCGCATTGCCGATGCCAATGGGATTTTCGGTTCGGTCTGCAATAAGGGCTCTTATGTGGAAATCATTGCTCAAGGTGATGATGCGCAGCTGGCCGCTTTTCATGAAGACCTGGAAAAGAAGGCGCCCGAGCGCTCGTCGATCTTGAAGGTCGTCACGACGGCTGTCGAGGTTCCGGCCTATGATGATTTTTCTATCATCGAGAGCGCCAGGGAAAAAGGTGATATTTTCGTGTCGCCGGACATTGCCATCTGCAAGGCTTGCCAGAAGGAGCTCTTTGACAAGAACGACCGCCGCTATCTCCATCCCTTTATCAACTGCACGGCCTGCGGGCCGCGGCTGACGATTCTCGACTCCATGCCCTATGACAGGGAGCGGACGAGTATGGGGGAATTTCCCATGTGCCCTCAGTGCGAGTACGAATACACCCACGCTGAGACGCGGCGTTACGATGCCCAGCCCGTCTGCTGCAACGACTGCGGGCCCGAAGTTTACCTTCTCGACCGTAAAGAACGGGGCCGGGATGCCATTACGGCAATCCGAAAGGCCATCGTCGACGGGAAAATTGTCGCTATCAAGGGCATCGGCGGTTTTCACCTCTGCTGCGACGCTCGCAATGAAGAGGCCGTCAGCACCCTGCGCCAGCGTAAAGGACGACCGGTGAAGCCCTTTGCCGTCATGATGAAGGACGTCGACGCCGTTCGCCGGGAATGCCTCATTTCCGATGGGGCAGAAGATGTTCTCGACGGCCATCAGAAACCGATTATCTTATTGGCTAAAAGAGACGGTCTGACATTGGCGCCGTCCGTTGCGCCGGGCAATCCGTCCATTGGCGTCATGCTGCCCTATACGCCGCTTCATCTCTTGCTGTTTACCTATGACGACGGCTTGGAGGTTTCCGACAGCTTGGTCATGACCAGTGCCAATGAGTCGGGGGCGCCCATCTGCCATAACGATGAAGAAGCGCGGCAGGAACTTTCCGGCCTTGCCGATCTCGTCTTGTCCCACAACCGACGAATCCGCCTGCGGGCTGACGATTCGGTCATGGACTGGTACGACGGCAAGCCCTATATGATACGCCGTTCGCGGGGCTATGCGCCGTTGCCCTTCTTTTATGGGAACGGGCAGGGCAAAGACGTCCTGGCCATTGGCGGCGAGCTGAAGAATTGCTTCTGCATCGGCCGCAATAATTTATTCTACCCGTCGCCCTATATCGGCGACATGAGCGATATAAGGACCGTTCAGGCCCTGCGCGATTCGGTTCAGCGCATGGCGTCTTTATTGGAAGCGTCGCCGTCGGTTGTGGCCTGCGATCTCCATCCGGCCTACAATACGGCGGCCGTGGCCCGTGAGTTGGGCCTTCCCGTCGTGACTGTCCAACATCACTACGCCCACATCCTGTCCTGCATGGCCGAAAACGACTGTGAACAGCCCGTCATCGGCGTTTCCTTTGACGGGACGGGTTACGGCAGCGACGGGACGATTTGGGGCGGTGAAATCCTTATCAGCAGCCTTCAAGAGTTTGAACGGGCCGCTTCCATCGAGCCTTTTTGGCAGCGCGGTGGTGACATATCGGCTAAAGAGGGCTGGCGCATTGCCGTCAGTCTGATCGACGGACTGTGGAAGGATCGTCAGCGTGTGGCGTCTATCGTCGAGACTTTAAAACTTTGTGAGTCTAACGAATTGGCGGCTCAGTTTTTCCTGGCCGATCAGCAGATCAACAGCGTCATCTCGACCAGTGCCGGCCGCCTCTTTGACGGCGTCAGCGCCATCTTAGGCCTGTGCCGGTCGTCGACCTTTGAAGGCCAGGCGGCCATGACGCTGCAGTTTGCTGCTGAACGCTGGGAAAAGGCTCACGGGGCGATGGAAGTCGTACCTATTGAGCCCGTTGAAGGCGACGGACGATGGCTGCTGCCGACGTCGGCGCTGGTCAAAAACCTCGTCGAACAACGCCTTTCCGGCGACGATCCCGATAAATTGGCCTATGAATTTCACTGCCGATTGGCCGGTATGGCTGTCGGCATCTGCGCAAAAGTTCGCAGTCAGACGGGCCTTGAGACGGTTGCCCTAAGCGGCGGTGTTTTCCAAAATCGACTGCTTTTGCGCCTTTGTGATGAGGCCCTGCAGCAGCGCGGCTTTACGGTCTTACGGCACAGCCTGGTGCCGCCCAATGACGGCGGCATTGCCTTGGGACAGGCGATATATGCGATGTACCATGAAAATGTTTAGATAGATGAAGGAGGGGTTATCATGTGTGTAGGTTTACCCGCACGTGTTATGAAAATTCAAAATGGAATGGCGCTCGTCGATGCGTCCGGAGCGAAACGGGAAGTATCGGCCGCTTTGATCGATGAATTGGATCCCGGCGATTACGTCATGGTCCACGCCGGCATGGCCATTGCCAAGATTACCGACAACGATGCCGACGAAACCGATGACATTCTGGAGGACTTGGATTGATGGCAGAAGGGAAGAAGCGGACGGCCCTGGATATCATTCAGAATTACGACGGGCCGAAAATCCGCATTATGGAAGTCTGCGGGACGCATACCCACGAAATCTTCCGCCTCGGCATCCGGCAGATTTTGCCGAAGCAGGTCGACGTCATTTCCGGACCGGGCTGCCCGGTCTGCGTTACGCCCGTCGGCTATATCGATCAGGCCCTGTGGCTGGCTCTCGAAAAAGGGGTTACGGTCTGCACCTTTGGTGACTTAGTCCGCGTTCCCGGCACCTCGATGAGCTTGGCCGACGCCCGCAGTAAAGGCGCTCACGTTGAAATTGTTTACTCGCCCATTGATGCCTATGAATACGCCAAGGCTCATCGTGACGAAGAAGTCGTGTTCTTAGCTGTCGGCTTTGAAACAACGACACCTCCGTCGTGCCTGGCCGTTAAGCAGGCTATGGCTGACGGCTTGACCAATTTCTCCCTGCTGACGGCCAATAAGACCATGCCCATGGCCTATGAAGCCATGAAGGGCAGTGCCGATGCCTTCCTCTATCCCGGTCACGTCGATGCCGTCGTGGGCACTAAGGCAGGCGAAGCCATGGTGAAGGAAGGGATGTCCGGTGTCGTCGCCGGTTTTACGGCCAAAGAACTGCTCACGGCCTTTGCCGTCATCTTGGCCAAGTTCCCGCAGGGGAAGCCTTTCTTTAAAAACTGCTATCCCCGCGTCGTTACAGAAGAGGGGAGCCGCTCGGCCCAGGCCTTGATGGCTGAATATATGGAACCCTGCGATTCGGAATGGCGCGGCTTAGGCGTCATCCCCCAGTCGGGCTTGCAGCTGCGGGAGAAATTTTCTGCCTGCGACGCCCGCAAGAAGTACGGCATTCCAAAGATGGACGGCAAAGCCAATCCGGGCTGCCGCTGCGGCGACATCCTGAAGGGCCAGTGCAAGCCGCCGGAATGCCCCTTATTTGGAAAATTATGTACGCCGGAACACCCGGTCGGCGCCTGCATGGTGTCTCACGAAGGTGCCTGCTCGGCCTATTATTTATATGGAGGAAATGCCCATGAGTGACCTTATTACCTTAGCACACGGTGCCGGCGGCAAGCAGACGGCGGAACTCATTGACCGCGTCTTTAAAGCTCATTTTTCAAATCCCCAGTTTACCGGGGACGATGCCGCTGTTTTGCCTATTGGCGGAACGAATCTGGCTTTTACGACGGACGGCTTCATCGTGTCGCCGCCTGAATTTCCCGGCGGCAACATCGGTAAACTCAGTATCTGCGGGACGGTCAACGACTTGTCCTGCATGGGGGCGAAACCTCTTTACTTATCGTGTGCCTTCGTCATTGAAGAAGGCTTTCCCATGGAAAAAGTCGAAGCCTACGCCAAGGCTATGGCTGAAACGGCTGCTGAAGCCGGCGTCCGCATCGTTGCCGGGGACACTAAGGTTGCCGGTAAGGGCCAGGTCGACCACCTCTTCATCACGACGACCGGTATCGGTCAGATCATGGACGGTGTCCAAACTTCAGGCACCTTGGCCAAACCGGGCGACGCCATCATCGTCAGCGGCGACGTCGGCCGCCACGGCTGCACGATTCTCCTCGAACGGAACCAGTTCGGCATCGATGCCGATGTGACCAGTGACTGCGCACCTTTATGGGGAACGGTCGAAAGCATGCTCAACACGACCAAGGATATCCACGTTATCCGCGATGCAACCCGCGGCGGCGTCGGCACCGTCCTCTATGAAATCGCCGCCCAAAGTAAGGTCGGCATTCATTTGGACAGCCAGGCCATTCCTGTCGATCCGGCTGTACGCGGCGTCTGCGGCATGTTGGGCCTGGAACCGTTGTATCTGGCCTGCGAAGGCCGTTTGGTCATCTTCGCCCCGCGGGATGTGGCCGACGATCTCGTCGCCGTCCTGCGTAAGGGAAAATATTCGCAAAATGCAGCCATTATCGGTGAAGTTACGGCCGACCAGCCGGGCCGCGTCGTCATGCGCACAGAAATCGGTGCCGAAACGCTGCTGCCGCCGCCGGGCGGTGAATTGCTGCCCCGCATTTGTTAAGATGGAGGTACGGGAATGATATACGAAAATGAAGCGAATCCGCCCCAGGCGCGGCGGTATAACCATGTAACGCCCGATGGGGCAAATATTGCCATTGGCAAGGCGTCCTTCCCCAAGCCCTTCTATATCGGCCTGCAGTACGCTTCGCCGGCCCGAGGCCATTGGACGATTGCTCATTCGCCGATGCTCATTCCCGGCTGCCATGAAATCTACGTCTGCTGTGCCTGCTGCCTCCACGGCGTCGTCTTGTCGGCCGATGAAGTGCCTGAAGGGGCCGGCCGCTTCTCCATGGTTACCCTGACCAATGAAAATTTGATTAAAGGCAACTTAGAAGAAATGATGATCGACGGCATTGCCCATATCATCGACGAACTGCCGGAGCGGCCGAAGTGCGTCGAAGGCTTTACGAGCTGCATGCAGCATTTCCTGCACATCGACCTCAACGTCGTTTACGGGACCCTTCGCGAGCGCTACCCCAATATCGACTTCATCGACGGTTATATGATACCGACCCTGCAGCGCCGCTATTCGCCGGACGTCCTCGGTCGCCGTCAGCTCATGCGGGCCGTGCAGCCCTTGCCGCGAAAGAAGGCCGTCAATTACGTCGTCAATTATTATCCCGTCGATGAGGATAATGAATTATCGAAGATGCTTCGCGACGGCGGTTACGACATCCACGATTTTGCCGACTGCAAGACGTACGAGCAGTATAAGGCCATGGGCGAATCGGAAGCTAACATTTATTTTCTGGAAAACTCCGAGCCGGCGGCCAAGGACATGAAGCGGCGCTTGAAACAAGAAGCCCTCTATCTGACGTATTCTTATGACTACGCCGTCCTGCGGCAGAATTTGCAGACCGCAGCCGACGCCTTCGGCCTTGCCATGCCCGACTGCGACGCTTATGAACAGGAAATCGAAGCCAAGGCTAAGGCCCTCCTCGAAGAAGTGGGCTCGACGCCCATTGCTATCGACTATACGGCGACGCCGCGGCCCTTGGGGCTGGCCAAGTTCCTCTTGACCCACGGCTTCCATGTTTATGCTGTCTACCTCGATAAGATTTTACCGGGGGAAAAGGAGGCCTTTGAGTTCTTGCAGAAGGAATATCCCGACCTCGAACTGCGGTCGGCCATGCACTTTAAGCGGGGCCTTCTGCCGCGCAACGACAGTCAAAAGTACGGCAAGGTCTTGGCTATCGGTCAGATGGCGGCCTATTTTACCGATACGAAGTATTTCGTCAACCTCATCGAAAACAGCGGCCTTTACGGCTACGTCGGCCTGTCGAAAATCCTCGACTGGATCGGTGAAGCCAATGCCGCAGAAAATCCCAAGATGCGGGAAATCATACAGATAAAAGCCTGGGGGTGTCACGGTTGAAACAAGCACAGCGAGTCTTATCGACGTATGCCGTCGACATGTTCGGCATCGCGTCGTCGCTCTATGAATTAGGGGGCCTCATCGTCATGCATGATGCATCGGGCTGCAACTCGACGTACGATACGCACGATGAACCGCGGTCCTACGATACGCAGAGCATGGTCTATATTTCCGGCCTCAATGAAATCGATACCATTCAAGGAAATGACCAGCGGCTCATCGACGACATTGCCGAAGCTGCCGAAGCGGCACAACCTTATTTCATCGCCATCGGCGGCAGCCCCATGCCAAACGCTATCGGTACCGACTTTAAGGCCATTCAGCGACTGGTAGCCGATCGGACCGGCCTTCCGACCTTAGGCTTTCGCACGGACGGCATCCACAGTTATCTGCCCGGTGCCGGCGGAGCCTATGTTTGGCTGGCCAAGCAGTTTGTCAAACCGGCTTCGAAAAAGCCCGAGCTTCCGGCCAAACGGGTCAACCTCTTGGGCTTGACGCCCCTCGATTTTTCCGTCGTCGGCAATGCTACGACGCTGAAACAGATCGTGACTGACGCCGGATTTACCATCCAGAGCTCGTGGTCCATGGGCGACACCCTCGACGGCCTGGCCACGGCTGCTGAGGCCGACGTCAACGCCGTCGTTTCGTCGACGGCCTTTTACCTGGCCCAGTACCTTCGCGATACGTACGGGATTCCCTACGTCGTCGGCATTCCCATGGGCGAAAAGGGGACGGCCGATTGGCTCGAAGCCCTGCGGAAAGGCGATTCTTCTTATGTGACCGGCCTTACGGGAGACGAAGAATACGTCAAGGCTCAGTACGCCTTGGCCGACCTCAATGCCTGGAAGACGGAACAAGCTTACGACGATACGCCTTGTGACGTGCTGGTCATCGGGGAACCGGTCTACCTCCAGTCGATGAAGGCCTTCCTTGAAAAGGAACTGGGCGTTGAAAAAGTTCGCCTGCTCTGCCCCTTGTCGGATGCCCCGCAGTGGCTCTTGAAGGACATGGAAGTGGCCAGCGTCGAAGCCGTAATCCGCCAGGAATGCCGCAAGGCGCGGCGGGTCATTGCCGATCCGATTTATGCTCGGTTACTGCCGGATGAGCCTGATAAATTTATTTCCATGCCTCACGAAGCCTATTCCGGCCGTCATTATCACGACGATATGCCTATTTTTGTCGGCTCGTCGTTTACGGCGTGGATGAAAGATAAACTGAAATAAGAAGGAGACTGACTATGCGGAAATTTGCCATTTATGGAAAGGGCGGCATTGGGAAATCGACGACGACGGCGAACGTGTCGGCGGCCTTGGCGTCGATTGGAAAAAAAGTCGTCCAAATCGGCTGCGACCCGAAAGCCGACTCGACCTTGAATCTGCTCCATGGCGAACCGGTCATGCCGGTCATGGATTACTATCGCCAATATACGGAAGGTCCGGACTTCGATCATATCGGACGGGAAGGCTACGGCGGCGTCTTCTGCATCGAAACGGGCGGACCGACGCCGGGCCTTGGCTGTGCCGGAAGGGGTATCATTGCTACCTTTGACCTTATCGACGAATTGGAAGTCTTTGAAAAACTTTCGCCGGACGTCGTCATGTATGACGTCTTGGGCGACGTCGTCTGCGGCGGCTTTTCGGCACCGATCCGCGACGGCTATGCCGATGAAATCTTCATCGTCACGTCGGGGGAAAAGATGGCCCTCTATGCGGCGGCCAATATCTTTAAAGCCGTAGAAAACTTTAAGAGCCGCGGTTATGCCCAAGTAAAAGGGCTGATCCTCAATCGCCGCAACGTCGATGATGAATATGAAACGGTCAAGGCTTTTGCCGATGAACACGGTCTGCCTATCGTGGCCGACATTCCCCGCAGCAAGGAAATCCAGTTTTATGAAAACAAGGGAATGACCGTCGTCGAAGGCGATCCGGAGCTGCCCGTAAGCCGAATCTACCGCGATTTGGCTCAGCGGCTGCTGGAAGTATAGAAAGGAAGTAAGGCCATGGGAATGAATGACACGCCGTCAGGCGAACGCGTCCATATCGGATTTTTCGGCCGCCGCAATGCCGGGAAATCAAGTGTCGTAAACGCCGTTACCGGCCAGAACCTGTCTATCGTATCGGATACCAAGGGGACGACAACGGACCCCGTTTACAAGGCCATGGAGCTCCTGCCCTTGGGGCCGGTGGTCATCATCGACACGCCGGGCATCGACGACGTCGGTGCCCTCGGTGAAGAACGGGTGCGCCGGACGAAACAGGTCCTCAATAAGACCGATATTGCCGTCGTCATCGTCGATGGGACGGAAGGCTTGGCTCCGGCTGATGAAGAGGTATTGGCCCTCATTCGGAGCAAGGGCCTGCCTTATCTTATCGTCTATAATAAGGCCGACCTGGTGAAGCATGTGGCTGAGGCCGATGATCATGCAATTCATGTCAGCGCCTTGACCGGCGACGGCATTTACGAATTGAAGGAAAAACTGGCCCGGTTGAAGCCGGCTGACGCCGAGGCTCCCATCGTCAGCGACCTCATTCATAGCGGCGACATGGTTGTTCTCGTCGTGCCCATCGATTCGGCAGCGCCTAAGGGACGCCTCATCCTGCCGCAGCAGCAGACGATTCGGGAAATCCTCGACAGTAACAGTGCGGCCATCGTCGTCAAGGAAGATGAACTGCCCCATACCTTGTCCTGCTTTACGAAGAAGCCGTCGTTGGTCATTACGGACAGTCAGGTCTTTGGACGGGTCTCGGCTGATACGCCGGACGATATCCGCCTGACGTCCTTTTCGATTTTAATGGCTCGCCATAAGGGCCTCTTGGAATCGGCTGTCCGCGGTGTCACCGCCGTCGATAAGCTGAAAGACGGAGATACGGTCCTCATTGCCGAAGGCTGTACACACCATCGCCAATGCGACGACATCGGTACGGTAAAGATTCCTCGCTGGTTGAAGGAGTATACGGGTAAAGATATCTCGATTGAAACGGCTAGCGGCCGCGATTTTCCTGAAGATTTATCGCCCTATGCCATGGTCATTCACTGCGGCGGCTGCATGCTCAACGGGCGGGAAGTCGGGTACCGCATGAAAACGGCTGTCGATCAGGCCGTTCCCATTACCAACTATGGCATTGCCATTGCCTATATGAAAGGCATCCTGCGGCGGAGTCTGAGTGTCTTCCCCGATTTACAGGAACTGCTGTCGGCACATTAGGCGAGCAAGACGAAAAAAGCAGCCCGTGAAAGGCGGGTTGTGAGGTGGATTTATGGCAAACTTATCGCTTAAACTTGAACAAAAAACTAAATTGATGCAAGTCCAGCGCCTGACGATTCAGCTTTTGGCTCTCCACGGTCAGGAGTTGATGGACTTTCTCCAGGAACAGGTAACGGATAATCCTCTCCTGGACATCCGCTATCACGACGTCCGCGGAGCCGGGGATAAAACTGAAAAGCCCATCGACAATATTAAAAGCCGCAGTGCATCCCTCGAATCGCAGCTCATGGCTCAGCTCCGCGTCGTGTCCGTGCCGCGGCCGATTCTCTTGGCGGCGGGACTGGTCATCGGTTCTCTCGATGAGAAAGGCTTTTTCCAAGGTGATTTATCCTCCTTAGGTGACGGCTACGGCCTTTCGGAAGAGGACATGGAAAAAGGCCTGGCACTGGTCCAGACCTTTGATCCGCCGGGCATCGGAGCCCGGAATATTTGTGAAGCCCTGCTTATCCAGACGCGGCGCCGCAGTGACGGGCCGCCCAAGACAGAAGAACTCTTGACCCTGCACTATGATGATTTCCTGCGGGGGAAGTGGTCGAAAATCCAGCAGGGGTTGGATTTATCGGATAAGGATTTGCGCGACATTCGGGATTTTTTGAAGACCTTGTCCCTTCAGCCGGCCGGTCAGATCGAGCAGGATGAAGTTTACATCCGCCCCGACGTCGAGATTTATCTTGAAGAGGGCGGGACATTAGCTTTCCGCTGGCTGGAAGAGCTTCCCGACGTCTATTTTCGCGATGATTTATACGCCGAGTATGGAGCCCAGAAAGATAAGAAGACACTGGCTTATATCCGCAAAGCCCGGAGGGCTTTTAACGATCTGGCGTCGGCTTTGGCCTATCGCCGCCTGTCCATTGAACAGGTCATGAACTGTCTCTTGACTCGTCAGGAAGGCTATTTTCTCCACGGTCAGCCCTTGGAGCCGCTGCGCCAAAAGGACATTGCCGAGGAAACGGGCCTCAGTACGGCGACGGTAAGCCGCGTCTGCCGCAACCGGTACGCCCTGTTTGGCGGTAAGGTATACGGGCTGCAGTCTTTTTTAGCTACGGCTTACAGCCGTCAGCGCGAGGAAGAGGACTTTGTTTCTGATAAGGCCATTATGAAGAAAATTCAGGCGCTTATCGCAAACGAGGACAAGGAGCATCCCTATTCGGATCAGGATATAGCCGACTATTTTTCGGCCATCCATATTGCCATAGCCCGGCGGACGATTACGAAGTTCCGGCAAAAATTAAATATTCCCAACAGCAATATCCGGCGCCGATGTCGATGAGGCCCCTTACGGCCGCATCTTATTGAAGATGGTCTGCCGCGATACGTTGAGCAATTTGGCTATATCCTTTTGGCTATAGCCTTTTTCTTGAAGCTCTTCGATGAGGATTTGCTGGATGGTCACCTCTAAATGCTTCATGTTGAGGGTCAAAGACGCCGTGTCGAGGAGGGCGTCTTTTTTATTTTGGTCGGCAATGTCGAAGAGGGCATCATAGGACTTGTCGAGGGTGTCGCCGAAGATGAAGTAGCGCAGGGCGACGCTGTGGAGCTCGCGGATGTTGCCCCACCAGTTGTGCTGGACGAGGACTTTTTTTAAGGCCGGGCTGAGTTGGCATTTTTGATGGCTTAAGGTTTCGACGAAATGGGTGAATAAGTAGAGGATGTCGTCAGGCCGATCGTTTAAAGGCGGCAGATTGAGGCGCAGGGTGTTGATGCGGAAGTATAAGTCGCGGCGGAATTCGCCGGCTTCGACCGAGGCGATGAGGTCGGCGTTGCCGGCTGAGATGATGCGGATGTCGAGGGGGATGACGTAGTCTGAGCCGAGGCGCATGACCTGTTTCGTCTCCAAGACGCGCAGCAGTTTCGATTGGATGCTGGGGGCCATACTGTTGATTTCGTCGAGGAAAATCGTTCCCTTGTGGGCCATTTCAAAGAGGCCGGCCTTGCCTTCTTTGCGGGCGCCCGTGAAGGAGCCGCTGACGTAGCCGAAGAGTTCGCTTTCGAGGAGGTCTGTCGTCAAGGCGGCGCAGTTGATGGCCACGAAAGGCCCGTTGCGGCGGTCGCTGGCGTTGTGGATGCTCTGAGCGAAGAGTTCTTTCCCTGTACCGCTTTCGCCTTGAATCAGGATGGGGGCGTTGTACTCTGCCATGGTGGCGGCCCGCTGAATGACTTTTTTCATGTTGCCGTCGACGGTCTTGATGTCGTCGAAGTGATGTCTGGCGGTCATGCCGGTCTTGGTCAGCTTATAGCGGATATTTTTTTCCAGGCGCTGCAGCTCTGTGACGTCGCGGAGGGTCATGATATAGTGGGAGCTGCTGTCCATGAGGAAGAAGTCGGAGTTGGCGATGAGGGTATAGGGCGGACGGCGGATGATCGTTTCGTGGAAGGACGGTTTGTTCCCTTCGACCCAGTCCGGGAAGATATCGCGGATATTTTTCGTCGTCGCCGACACGCCCAGAAAGTCGGCAGCCCTTTTGTTGAGATGGGAAATGGTGCCGCCTGTGGAATAGAGGATGATGCCGTCCGTGACGTGGGATAAGATGGACGACATCATGGACAGCTGTTGATTGTCCTTTTCTTTGAATGACAGCAGTTCTTGGGCGTAGAGCAGGACCGACAGCATCGTCGATTCGCTGGGCTTGATGGGGTAAATCGGCATCGGACTGGGATTGGCGATTTGGGGCAGGAGGGGACAGCCGACGATGGCCGTGTCGGCCGTGACCGGTATCTGCCGCACCCGTTCGAGGAGTTCCAAGTGCGTCTTATCGAGGCTGTAGCGTGGGTAAAATACGATTTTCTCCGACAGCTCCGGCGGACAGGCTTCCTTGTTGAACATGAAGTTTTCATTGAGCAGCAAGTGGATTTTTTTGTAATTCGGGGCAATGGCCCGCAGGGCATAGAGGGCGTCGTTGGTCGAGCTGTACAGACAGAGGATGGGAATGGTGTCGATGGCCTTGGTCAGTATCTGGTGGGCGCCGCTGGTGGTGATGATGACCTTGGTTCCTTTTTCGACTAAGGCATGGGCTTGGGCGACGAGGTTGGGAAAGTCGATGATTTCGACGTCGATGATGAAGTGGTGTTGTTCTAATTTCTCCTTATATGTGTCTAAGATGGTGTGAACCATCTGCTGCATGGAAAGGTCGGAAATCAGGAAGGCAATTCTATCCATAAGTTTCTCCTTTATATTTCATTAAAAATTACCGAAAAGTTCTCCTTCTATCATAAAAAAATATGAAGAGAATGTAAAGTATGTAACGAATTTTTTACATATTTTGAATATCAATTAGCTTATCAATATGAAAAAATGGCTTAAATTCGATAATATCATAGTTGGCATGATTATTTCATATATATTGTCGAACAGATAAATGAGCTGATTCAACGAATGAGGAGGTATGAATTATGAAAAAATTATTGTCCGGTGACGAAGCCATCGCCAGAGGCTTATATGAAGCCGGCGTTTCCTTTGCTTCGGCTTATCCCGGTACGCCGAGTACGGAAATCTTGGAAAACGTCTCGACTTATGATGGTATGTACTCTGAATGGGCACCGAATGAAAAAGTTGCTATGGAAGCGGCTATCGGCGCTTCTATGTCTGGTGTCCGCTCTTTCGCAGCCATGAAGATGGTCGGTGTCAACGTAGCAGCTGACCCGCTGTTTACGTTCTCCTACTTAGGCATGAACGGCGGTTTTGCCTTCGTATCGGCTGACGATCCGGGAATGCATTCGTCCCAGAATGAACAGGACAACCGCAACTATGCTAAATTCGCTAAAATCGCCATGTTTGAACCGTCGGACTCCCAGGAATGCATCGACATGACCAAAGAAGCGTACCGCGTCAGCGAAAAGTACGGCGTTCCCATGATGATTCGCATGACGACTCGTGTCTGTCATTCGAAGAGCCTCGTTGAAGAAAGTGATCGTGTAGAGGTTCCGGCCGTTCCCTATAAGAAACAGCGCGAAAAGATGGATGCCGTCCCGGCCATTTCCAAACAGCGCCGCTACGTCGTCGAAGAACGGGAACAAAAATTGAAAGAATACGCTGAAGAATGTCCTTTTAACGTCGTCGAAATGCACGATACGAAGATCGGCATCATCTCTGCCGGCTCGGCCTATATGTATGCCAAAGACGCTTTAGGCGACAAGGCTTCTTACTTGAAACTCGGCTTTACCTACCCCTTGCCGATGAAGAAAATCAAAGCTTTTGCCGATTCCGTCGATGAACTGTACGTCGTCGAAGAACTCGATCCCTTCATGGAAGAACAGATCCGCCAGGCCGGCATCGCCTGTCATGGCAAGGATGTCATCCCCAAGATCGACGAACTCAACCCGAATATCGTTGCCGAAGGCATTTTGAAAGAAAAGGCAGAAGGCTTCGACGTTCCCGATACCTTGTTCGTTCCCCGTCCTCCGGCTCTCTGCGCAGGCTGTCCGCACCGCGGCTTCTTCTACGAACTGGGCAAACGGAAAGATACGGTCATGATCGGCGATATCGGCTGTTACGCCTTAGGCGGCGCGGCTCCCCTTAATGCCAAAGACTTGGCGGTCTGCATGGGCAGTGCCTTCTCCGTCGGCCACGGATTCAGCCACGGCTTTGAACTGAGTGATCAGAAGAAACGCGTCGTCGGCTGTATGGGCGACTCGACCTTCTTCCACACGGGCATCAACTCCCTGACCGAAGTTGCCTACAACGGCTCCAACACGATCTGCGTCATCTTGGATAACCGCATCACCGGCATGACGGGCCATCAGGAAAATCCGGGCACGGGCTACAATATCAAAGGCGAACCGGCTACCCTCATCGATATCGAAACGGTCGTCAAAGCCTTGGGTATTAAGAATGTCCGCACCGTCAATCCGCTGGACCTCAAAGTCATGAAAGAAACCCTCGACTGGGCGTATGCAATCGAAGATGAACCGTCGGTCATCATCACCAAGTGGCCCTGCGTCCTCAAGAAGTTCTCCAAAGAAGATAAAGAAGAATTCGACCTCGATATGACACCGTGCGCCGTCGATACGGAAGTCTGCATCGGCTGTAAGAAGTGCTTGTCGACAGGCTGCCCGGCTCTGCGCTTCGACAATGAAGCGAAGAAATCCGGTATTTCTGAAACGGACTGCGTCGGCTGTACGGTCTGCATGCAGGTCTGCCCGGTTCATGCCATTTACAAGAAGGGGGATAAATAATATGTCAGACGTAAAGAGCGTACTCTTCGTCGGTGTCGGCGGTCAGGGTACTATATTAGCCAGTAAGATTTTAACCATCGGCCTCATTGAAAACGGTTACGATGTAAAAATGTCCGAAGTCCACGGCATGAGCCAGCGCGGCGGCAGCGTCAGCACGCAGGTCCGCTTCGGTAAAAAAGTTTATTCGCCGATCATCGGCGAAGGCTCGGCAGATATCCTCATTTCTTTCGAAGAAATGGAAGCGGCTCGCTATGCCAAGTTCCTCAAAAAAGACGGCAAGATGGTCGTCAATAAGATGCAGATTCCGTCGTTGCCGATTTTGTCCGGCGCCTGTTCGTATCCGGAAGGAATCTTAGAAGAATTACAAAAACGCGTACCGATTACCATTGTCGACGCAACGAAAATTGCGACGGACCTCGGGAATCCAAAAAGTGCCAACGTCGTCCTCTTAGGGTCTCTCATCGGATCCTTGGGACTGCATAATATCGATTGGAAGGCGATTATTGCCAAGGTAGTAAAACCTGCTTTTGTCGATATTAATTTAAAGGCTTTCGATGCCGGTATGGCCGCTGTATAATAGAGTGTGTGCTAGAGTAAAATGCCAGGCATGAAATGAAGTGCCTGGCATTTTTGGCACCCAAGGAGGAAGAAACACCATGCAACCTACGACAAAAGTACCAGAAGCACCATCTCTTCGTTCACGTTTATTCGGCAAATCCTATGAAATGTACGCACAGGCGGCGGGCATCACCGTCGACGAATGGAAAGCAGAAACGAAATTCAGCGGCATTGACCTCGGTTGGGTCATCCTGTGTGTCGGTATGTCTTTAGGGGCGGGAATCGTTTTTCTGCCCATCCAAGTCGGGTTATCCGGTTTGCTTATCTTTGCTCTCGTCGCTATCGTCGGTTATCCGATTGCCTATGCTCATCAGAAATTGTATTTGAACGTTTTGGCAGAAGCTCCTAAATGTGAGGATTTTGCAGGTATTATCTCCGGTTATTTGGGGAAAAATTGGGGTTTCTTCCTGGGTGCTCTATATTTCGTCTTTACGACGATTCTCCTCTTCTTGTATTCTACAGCGTTGACGAATGACAGTTCGTCCTTCTTAATGACTTTCGGCGTTACGGAATCGCCACTGGTCGATAATATGTTTTATGGCGTGGCCCTCATTTCCTTCTTGGTCCTCATCGCGTCCCAAGGGGAAAAACTGCTCATGAAGATCTCGTCGGGCATGGTCTTTACCAAAGCCATGGTCATCGCGGCTCTCGGCCTCATCATGATTTCCCACTGGGATCTGGCCAATATCCTGATTCCGCCCGATGCCTGGTACGTCATTAAAAACTTTATCATCATGCTGCCCTTCATCGCCATGTCGATCGAATTCTTCGTAGCCCTCGGGCCGGTCGTCATCTATTTCCGCTCCAAAACGGATAATAAGGTCGTCGCCCATTATCGAGCTATGAGGGTTTATAACAGGGCGTACTTATTCTTGGTCGGATTGGTCGTTTTCTACACCATTTCTTTCAATCTGGCTATCGATCATGACCAAGCTGTCGTCGCCTATACGGCCAATATTTCCGCCTTGGCCCTGGCTGCGCAGAATATGGACGGCGCCTTGATTAAGGTCTTGAATCTGATTTTGAACATCTTCGCAGTGGTTACGGCTTTCTTTGCCATGTTCCTCAGCTTCCGCGATGCCTGTACGGGGATCGTTTTGAATCTGTTGAACCGGTTCATGAATGCCGATTCCATCCCGAAAAAGGTGATTACCTATGCTACCAGCCTGTGCTGTATCATCCTTTGCTGGGGCGTCATCGTCCTCAATGTTCCAATCTTGAAATTTACACCGATTTTAGGCGGCCTTATCGGCATTATCGCCTGTTTCCTGCCGACCTACCTCGTCATGAAACTCGATATCTTTAAGAAATACCGTACATGGCGGTTGATTCCCATCGTGTTTATGGGGTTCATTCTCCTCATTTCCCCGCTCATTTCGTTATGGTAGACTTTTATTGTATAAAGGAGTGACTCTTATGGCTTCCCAAGAAATGTACCGTTTAGGTTCCCAAAGTTCGGTTATCCGCGAACTCTTTGCTTATGGTCAGGAACAGAGTAAAATCGTCGGTAAAGATAAAGTGTTTGACTTCAGTATCGGCAATCCTACCGTTCCGGCCCCGTCCTGTATTAAAGAAGCAATCGAAGATATCCTCGCCACCCGCGAATCGGCAGCGATTCACGGTTATACGGCGGCTTCCGGTGATCTCAGCGTCCGCCAGGGACTGGCCGACTACATGAATCAGACTTATCAGGCCGGCGTCGAAGCGTCCCATTTCTACATGACCTGCGGCGCAGCCGCATCCTTGACGGTTACCTTAAAGGCCCTCGTCGAAGGCCCGGACGATGAAGTCATCGTCATCGCGCCCTTCTTCCCGGAATACTCGGTATTCATCGCTAACGCCGGGGCGAAAGCCGTCGTCGTTCCGCCTGATACGGAACACTTCCAGATTCCCATGGATGAACTTGAAAAGGCGATTACGCCGCATACACGGGCCATTATCGTCAATTCTCCGAACAACCCGTCAGGCGTCGTTTATTCGAAAGAAACCTTTGAAAGACTCAGCGCCCTGCTGACTAAGAAATCGGCAGACATCGGCCATGCCATCTACCTCATCGCCGATGAACCGTACCGTGAAATCATCTATGACGGACTTCCCATTTTATACGTCCCTCATATCTATAAGAATACCATCGTCTGCTATTCCTACAGTAAATCCCTGAGCCTTCCCGGCGAACGTATCGGCTACATCCTCGTGCCGCCCAGTGCTGAAAAAGCGGCTGAAGTCTATACGGCTGTCTGCGGTGCCGGCCGGTCCATGGGTTTCGTCTGCGCACCCCATCTCTTCCAGGATGTCATTTTGAAATGCATGGGCCAGACGTCGGATATGAACGTCTATGATGAAAACCGTAAATTGTTATATAATGGACTTAAAGAAATGGGCTATGACTGTGTGTATCCCAGCGGCGCGTTTTATTTATTCGTCAAGTCGCCCGAGGCTGATGCCAAGGCTTTCTCCGACAAGGCTAAAGCTTTGAACCTCCTCATCGTACCGGCAGACAGCTTTGGCTGCCCGGGCTATGTACGGATTTCCTACTGTGTCGAAGCTGACATGATTAAGCGCTCCTTCCCGGCATTCCGGCAGCTCATCGCTCAATACCAAGAAAAGAGGTAACAGACTATGAACGTATACGACGAGTACAAAGCGAAATGCTGCAGTGCCGACCAGGCCGTCAAGCTGGTAAAAGACGGTGACTGGGTCGATTACAGCATGAGCTGTGCGTATCCGACGGCCCTCGACAAGGCATTGGCCCGGCGCCGTGACGAATTACAGGATATCAAGGTGCGCAACGCCATTTCCTGCCATCCCGTCGCTATTTTGGAAGCCGATCCGGAGAACAAGACCTTTACGTACAACCTGTGGCACTGCTCCGGTGTCGACCGGCAGTATCTCGATGCCGGCCGGGCTTATCACGAGCCGATGCTCTTCCGCGACTGCGGCTCCTACTACCGCCGGGGCTTTGCGCCGGTCAACGTGGCCATGATTACCGTATCGCCTATGGATAAGCAGGGCAATTTCTCCTTTGGCCTCACCAACGGCTGTCAGCAGGAAATGCTCGATGCAGCGGAACACATCATCGTCGAAGTCAATCCTAAGATGCCGACCGTCTTCGGCATGGGCAACGACCACATCCATATCTCGAACGTCGACGCCGTCATCGAAAGCGATGAACCCGTAGGGCTTGCCCCGAACCGCGAACCGGCAGAGATCGACAAGGAAATTGCCGGCAAAATCTTCCCCTATCTCCATGACGGCATTACCCTCCAGCTCGGTATCGGCGGCATGCCCAATGCCTTAGGCATCCTCATTGCCGAATCGGACTTAAAGGATCTCGGGATGCATACGGAACTCATGAGTGACGGCTATCTCAACCTCTATAAGGCCGGGAAGATCACCAATGATAAGAAACCCTTCCAGCGGGGAAAAGGTGTATTCTCCATCTGCATGGGCTCGCAGGAGCTGTACGACTTCCTGGATCACAACCAGGACATCCTGTCAGCACCGATGTACTACGTCAACAACCCGGAAACGATTCGCCAGCTCGACGATTTCATCTCTATCAACAGCTGCATTGCCGTCGACCTCTACGGACAGGTCTGTTCCGAATCGGCCGGCACACGGCACATCAGCGGTACGGGCGGACAGCTCGACTTCGTCACCGGTGCTTATGCTGCCGAACACGGCAAGGCCTTCCTGGCCATGCAGTCCAGCCGCGTCGACCGCAAGGGCAAACGCCATTCCAACATCCTGCCGAAATTTACGGGCGGCGACATCATCACGACGCCCCGGACCCAGGCCCCGTACATCGTAACGGAGTACGGCGTTGCCAACCTGTCGGGCCTGGCCACGTGGCAGCGGGCCGAAGCCTTGATTGACATCGCCCATCCGGAAGTTCGGGAAGAATTGATTCAAGCCGCCGAAGAACAGCGTATCTGGCGGAGAAGCAACAAACGATAAAGTAGTGTAGCTTGCCTTGCAAGGGCATTTCTATAAGCGAAGAGTCCCTCGTCATGCAGTGTGATGAGGGACTCTTTTTATCTGCGTACTGCCTTAAATTTGTTATAATGTTGATAAAAATAATCTTTTATGCTACTATGCAGGTATAGTAAAACATGACTGAATCATCGATGAGAGAGGAGGTATTCAGCTTATGTTCAAAAAAATGGCAGTACTGATCGTTGCTTTTTCTGTCCTTTTGGGCGGCCTTTGTATGGCCGATAAGGCAGGTCCCCTTCCGGCCAGTGAAGCCTCCCTTGGCGGGATTACCTTGAGAAGTCCCATGAGTTACGTTCGCAGCATTTACGGATCTCCTGCGGAGCGTTATATGACCAAGAACCGATTTAATACCAAGGCTGTTGCCAACCGCTATGGAAAGGGGTTTTACGTCATTGAATATGCTGATAAGGCAGCCGTAGAGGAACTTTATGTAAACGCCCACAACGGCATTGCGACGCCTATGGGCGTTGCCGTGGGCGTTCCCAAATCGACCGTCGACAGACTGTATGGCAGTAGTACGTATTCGCAGGGCAAGTACTATTATTATACCCGGAATGCCATAGCCATTATGATCGTTTACGGAAACGACACCAATGGGGTCACGGTGGTTAAATCCATTAATATACAGTACCAGTCGTAACAGGCTCAATCAGGACTGCCTATGTCGTTACCATGGGCAGTTTTTTTGCGTCGCATGGGGGCGATAAAACCCGGTCGGAGAATTGTGTTTATAATTAAACGGCAGGCGCTGTAAACATATTGATAGAATTATTTTTTTATGATACGATTCAGTTATATTGAGAAGCAAACCGATAATAGAGGAGGAATTTTCTATCATGTTCAAAAAAGTGGCAGTTCTGGCATTTTCCCTTACTACCCTGCTGGCGAATACCTGCCTGGCCGTTATGACAGGTCCCGTTCCGGACAGCGAGGCGTCGCTCGGCGGCATCACCTTAGGAAGCCCCATGAGCTATGTGCGCAGTATTTACGGCGCTCCGACGGATCGAGTCCCGACTAAGGACTATATCCGGCAAGATGCTTTCAGCAACATCTACGGCAACAGCTTTTACGTCATCGAATATCCCAAGAACAGCAGTGTAGAAGAACTCTATGTGACGGCCAACAACGGCATTGCCACTCCCCTGGGGATTACCGTCGGCATTCCCAAGTCGACCGTCGATAAGCTGTATGGTGAAGGCAGCTTTGTCCAGGGATCCTATCGCTATCTGACGCAGGAAGGCAAAGTCATTCAAATCAAATACGTAGACGACGCCAATGATGTCGCCGTCGTTAAATCCATCTATATTCGCTATTCGGCGTAATAAATCAAACAAAGGATGATAGAGGAGGATTTTGTATTATGTTTAAGAAAATAGCCCTTATGATCTTTACCCTTTCTATGCTGGCCGTCGGCAGTTGTTTCGCCGCTATGGTCGGCAACGTTCCTGACAGTGAAGCTTCTCTGGGCGGAATTACCTTGGGCAATAAGATGACTTATGTCCGCAGTATTTATGGGGAACCGACGGAACAGAGACGGGCGAAGACGGTATTGAATGAAAATGCAATCTTGTATCGCTACGGCAAGGGATTTTTTATCCTTGAAAATCTCTATAACTATACGGTCGAGGAGATTTTGACCAATGCCAATAACGGGATTTCGACGCCCATGGGAGTTACCGTCGGCGTTCCCAAGTCCACTGTCGATACATTATATGGTGAAGGGCGTCTTTGGAACGGCGCTTATCTTTACCTGACGGACCAGGGGAAACGCATTGAAATCAAATATGAAGCAGATGCCAAGGGTGTTATGGTCGTTAAGTCCATGTACATACGTTATCCGGCGTAAGCTTTTTTTTCTTGAAACTGCTCGTGTCAGACGATACGGGCAGTTTTTTGCGGAATGGATGGGATGTAAGCGACGGGAAATGGAACGTCGATCCGAATTACCGGCCTGTTGTTTCTGTGAAAATATTGATACCAAGAGAATCGGTATGATAAGATAAACGTAGATTGATAAAACGAACGAGAATACGGAGGGAGTTGGTATTATGTTTAAAAAAGTTGCAGTCATGGTTTTTGCTCTTTCCATGATGGTGGTGAGTACCTGCTTAGCCTATACCTTTGGTCCGGTTCCTGCCAGTGAAGCCTCCTTGGGCGGCATTACCTTAGGAAGTCCCATCAGTTATGTCCGCAGTGTTTATGGTGACCCGACAGAGACTGCTTGGGGCAAGGACCGCCTCAACCAAGATGCTAAGTCATACCGCTACGGCAAGGGATTTTTTATCCTCGAGAGGCTCTATGACAATACCGTCGCAGAACTGATGACCAGTGCTAATAATGGGATTGCAACGCCCATGGGGATTACGGTTGGCGTTCCTAAGTCTACGGTGGATGCATTGTATAGCGGAGGGCGGTCCGGAAACGGATATACTAGCTATATGGCGCAGAATGGGGCCTTGATTAAAATCACGTATGGTCGTGATGCTAATGGCGTTCTGGTCGTTACGTCCATCACGATGAGGTTCCCTGAGTAAGCTGTTCGTAGAATACGTACTGCCTGTGTCTGAGACATGGGCAGTTTTTTTATGCCTCAAAAACGTTTTTTATAGGCGCATAAATAAGACCGCCGGGCTGTCGAGGGATGGCGGACAGTCTGACGGTCTTGCCGTATTTTGAAGGATTTATAGTGGTTACTTGCCGAATAAACGAGCGGGCAATGGAATTTGGGCCAAGATGACGGCTACAAAGACGAGGACGCAGCCGACAATTTCTTTTCCGGTCATGACTTCGCCTAAGATGAGCCAGCCGGCCAGGACGGCAAAGACGGCTTCTAAACTCAAGATAAGGGTTGCCGTCGTCGGCTCGGTGTATTTTTGGCCGACGATTTGAAGGGTGTAGGCGACGCCGCTTGAAAGACCGCCGGCGTATAAAATCGGCCATTTGGCATCCCAGAGCATCGAGGCCGTCGGACTTTCAAAGAGGATGGTCAAGGTTGCTGAAAAGAGGAAGGCAATAGCGAACTGGACCCAGGACATTTTGATGCTGTGGGCTTTTTTTAAGAGAAAATGATCGATGACCAAGATGTGAAGGGCGAAGAAGATGGCGCAGAAGAAGACCAGGAGGTCACCGAAGGCAATTTCAAAATCGCCGTTGATGCAGAGAAAATAGAATCCGGTCATGGCCAGGATGACGCAGAAGACGATGATTCGCGGAACCTTGCGGCCGATGAAAAATCCCATGAGGGGGACCAGGACGATGTAGATGGCGGTAATGAATCCGGCTTTTCCGGCCGTCGTCATGGTGATGCCGACCTGCTGCAGGGTATCGGCGATGCCTAAGGTGAGGCCGCACCAGGCGCCGCCGGTGAGGGTAATGGCATCGGGCTTGAGCTGCTGCCATATGGGCGGATACGTCCCGTCATCTCTTTTATCGGTAAATAAGAGGATGACCGGCATGAGGACGATGATGGCGATGACGTTACGGGCGGCGCTGAAGGTGAAGGGACCGATATAGTCCATGCCGATGCTTTGGGCGACAAAGGCCGATCCCCAGATGAGGGCTGTGATTAGGAGAAAAATCGTGCCCTTGGCTTCTGTTTGGTACATTTTGATAAATCCTTTCATAAAATATGGAAAAAACAATAGTACTATAATATAATAATATTAGCAAAAAGTAAATAAAAAAAACTTGACTTCGTGTTGACTCCAAGGTGTATCCTCGAGATACGTTAAAGGAGCGACGGCAAGACTGTTTTGAAACAGTAGATTTGGCAGCCGCACAGATACAGTGTTACATGGTCTTTGTATGGCCATACAGTTTTTTAGAAGGGTAGTGAGTGTGATGAGACTGACGAGAAAACGAATGAGTTTGGCTGTACTCGGATTGGCGGTCGGTGTTTTTTTATTCTTTTTAACGGGGTATATGAACTGCCTGCAGGCAAGTCTTCAAGGGGCTTCCCATAATAGTTCTTTTATTTTTGGTGATGCCGGGCCTTATGCGGCTAAGACGCGGCTTTCTTTTGAAGGCGGTCATGCCGTCCTGGGGTTATACGATACGCCGGCGGCCTTGGAATTGGCCGAACGGCAGCCGCTGGTCGTACCGCTGCAGCGAAAAGACGGACGAATCGTCCTGCCTGATATGCCGCCTGTCGTCTTGTCCGATGCGGATAAAACGGACATGACGCCTAAAATCGGCGATATTGCCTTTGATACGACGACGCAGGAGTTGGTCATCTTCTGCCAGCCGGAAGATACCGTGTCTACCTTGATTCCCGTCGGGCGCGTCATTGGCGGCATGAATTATTTGCTGCAGACGGACGGTGAATTTGCCGGTTACCTCATGAATGAATAGGGAAATTTATTTTAGGATTCATGCATTTATCGTAGGAGGAAGAATATGTTTGGCTTAGGAGCTCCGGAATTACTGCTCATTTTAGTCATTGCCCTCATCGTCTTCGGACCGGGGAAACTGCCGACCATCGGCAGCGCTTTGGGAAAGAGTCTGAGGGAATTTAAAGATGCCGTCAACTCGGCTGAAACGAGTGATGACAAATCCGTTGATGAAGAAAAGACTGAAAAAAAGAACGATACAGAATCCGACCGGAAAGCATAGCCCCTCATGAGCTATGCTTTTTCGTTTTCCGCAAGGAACTCTTTTGGCTATTGCATAAAAAGACTGCCTCTTGTAATATTTTTCACAAAATATGATTGCAGTTAAAGCCCGAAAGCTTTATACTATATATAAGGTTATCTCATACTACTATTGCAAAGTCATGAAGGAGGAGACTTTATAATGTACAAGCTTTCACAAGTTCCAGAAGAGTATAAGAAGAAACTGATTACTGCTGAACAGGCAGCGGCCCTCGTACGAGATGGCGAACGCGTTTCTTATGGTCTCGGCTGCTCGGCTCCGTATGATATCGACATTGAAATCGGTAAACGGGCAAAAGAATTGCACGGCGTCGAAATCGTCGCTTCGACCATCGTCAAAGATGAACCTTATGCGGCATATTTAAACAGTGACTCTAACGATCAAATCCGCTTCGCTACGGGCCATATGAACGGCTTTGAACGTAAGATGTGCAAAGACGGTCGCTGCTGGTTCCTGCCGATCTTGTTTAACGAATTGCCGAAGTACTGGCAGCATATCGATAAATTGATCATCCAGGTCCATCCCATGGATAAATGGGGGAACTTCAACATCGGGCCTCAGGCTGCTGACCTTCGCGGCCTCATTCGCGCAGCTAAGACGATTATCCTCGAAGTCAACCAGAACATGCCGAAAGCTTTGGGCTATGAAACGGAACTGAACCTCTGCGACGTCGACTATGTCGTCGAAGGCTCGAACCACCAGATGCCGCAGATCCCGAATCGTCCGGGAACGGAACTCGATGATAAGATCGCGGACCACATCATTCCCCTCATCGAAGACGGCAGCACGCTGCAGCTCGGCATCGGCGGCATTCCGTCGGCTGTCGGCAAGAAGCTGGCTGAATCGGACGTCAAAGATTTGAGCGGTCATACGGAAATGCTTGTCGACTCCTATGTAGACCTTTATGAAGCCGGTAAGATTACGGGCAAGAAGAACCGTGATAAGGGTAAAATCATGTACGCTTTCGCCGGCGGTACACAGCGCCTCTATGATTTCATCGATGACAACCAGATCGTATTCAACGCACCGGTAAGCTACATCAACAACATCGGCGTCGTTGCCAGCATCGATAAATTTATCTCCATCAACGGCTGCATCGACCTTGACCTCTATGGCCAGGTCAACGCTGAAACGGCAGGCTACCAGCAGATCAGCGGTACCGGCGGCCAGCTCGACTTTGCACAGGGCGCTTTCGCATCGGAAGGCGGCAAGAGCTTCATCTGCGTCCATTCGACGCGTAAATTTAAAGACGGTCACGTCGAATCCCTGATTAAACCGACCCTGCCCCAGGGCACGGTCATCACGACGCCGCGCTCGGCTGTCCACTACATCGTTACCGAATACGGCACGGCCCTCTTAAAAGGCAAATCGACGTGGGAACGTGCAGAAGCACTGATTAACGTCGCTCATCCGGATTTCCGTGAAGATCTGATTAAACAGGCTGAAAAAATGGGTATCTGGACACAGACCAGTAAAGTTACCATGTAATGAATTTTAACTAAGCCCAAAAGGCTCACACCTCGGTGTGAGCCTTTTTTTCGTGGAATCTTAATGATTTTTTATAGAAGGGTTTCTAACGTCCGATTTAAAATTTTTGACATAAAATCAGGCAAGTCGTAATCACCGTCTTGAGCAGACCAGTCAAACATACAGCCCTTGGCAATGACGCATAAATCTTTGGACACCATATAAGGAGTTCGTCCCGGGGAGAGTTGAAATCCGTCAGCAATTGCATTTTCTAAATAGTATTCGGTGATTTTACGGACCTGATTTGCAAAAATTTCAGTATTCATAATATCATTTGTGGGCGATATAAAATGTTTTGTGAAATCGGCCCCCAGGTCAGCTGTAAATTGGCACAGCCATACATGATAGCGAAGCAGTTGCTCTTTTACAGGAAGTCCTTCTAATTTCGGCCGAACCTCTTGATCAAATCGCATTTTCATTCTTTCATAATAGTAATTTAAGACACCTTCTTTTGAACCAAAGAGGCGATAAAACATACCCGTAGAAATTTCTGCTTTCTCGCAGATCGTACGGACCGTTACTTCATCGTAGCCGTAATCTTTAATATCTTTTACGACGATATCAAAAACGAGTTCCTTGGTATTCTTGATTTTATTCGTTTTGGTTAATTTTTCTGTTCTTTTTTCTGACATTACAACACTTCCCGCTTTCTTTTATTTTATCCGGAATCTAACAGGGAATGCTTCAAACATCCTTTTTGTATCGGTTCGATTATAGCAAAAGAAATTTTAGCCGTCAAAGGGCAGAAACAAGGCCCGCTGATGGCGTTTTTGTTATGGATCGTATAACTATCAGGAAAAAAAGATTGACAATGAACTCATAAGGCCATATAATTGGAACATAAACGGAACACATTCCGAACTAATTATTTTGATGTTTTTAGGAGGACTGTTATGTGGTCGAAATGGTACATGAATGAGGAACGGAGATTGATTGAAAAAGCCGTGAAAACTTTTGCGGAAAAAGAAGTACGGCCTTTTATCTCCGCAATGGAAGATGAAGACAAAAGTCCTAAAGAACTAGTCTTGGCTTTGACGAAACTTGGTTTCCTCGGTTATACGATTCCCGAAGAAAAAGGGGGAAGCGGCGTTGACTGGGTCAATTATGGAATTGTCATCGAAGAATTAGGCAAGGTCAGTGGCAACATGGCCTTCATCTCTTTGCTCCAAGGCGAGGTCTTTGCCGGTTTTATGGCAGAAATAGCTAATGAACAACAGATTGAAAAATTTCTAAAGCCGGCCTTACGGGGAGAATACCTTCTGGGTGGCTGGGTAACTGAACCCGGCGGTATCAATGATTTGTCAAGTTTTGAAACGAAGGCTCAGCTGGATGGTGACGAATGGGTTATTAATGGTGGAAAAATCTTTGCTACAAACGCGGATAGCATGGATCTGGCCATCGTTGCCTGCGGTCCTGTTGATGAAGCTCCATCTGCTGAAAATATCCGGTATATTATGGTGCCTAAAGAAGCTGTGGGATTTGTTCCCGGTCATATTGAAAACAAGGTCGGCTTCAACGGATCCCGCACCGGTCAGATTTATTTGAATGACGTTCGCGTGCCGAAAGAAAATGATTTGGGATTAGGAACGGAACTTTTTAATTACCACATGTTCTTAGGTTATTGTGGTTATGCAGCTGCTATGCTGGGCGGTATGGAAACTGTTTTTGAACAGACTGTCGGTTATCTGAAACAGCGTATGTCGGGAGGAAAAGCTCTTTGGGATACTCATGAAACGATTCGATTTGATATCGGGAAATTATGGCAGGCTATTGATACGTATCGCAATTCTCTGTATGGAGCTTTGGTGGGTATGAATAACGGCACAGACATGTATCTTTCCATGATTGCATTGAAGCATGACGGTGAACAGTTGATGGAACATGTTTGCAGTGAATGCATGAGTCTTTACGGCGGCCTTGGCTTGGTAAAAGAAACGGGGATCGAACGTTTCTACCGTGATGCCAAAATGTACTCTATGGTCTGCGGCAGTACGAAAACATTGACCGGCCTGATTAGTAGTCAGTTATAAGGAGGATTTAAGAATAAGATGAAAATTGCAGTTTGCATTAAAGCGGTTCCGGATCCGGCTTATTATGACCAGATTACCTTGGATCCCGTCCGGAAAACCTTAAATCGTGCAGGGATTCCAGCGGTTACGAATGAGGCTGATTTACATGCCTTGGAAGCTGCGTTGGTGTTGAAAAACGAACGCGGTGGGTCTGTTGATGTCTTTACGATGGCCCCGCCTTCGGCGACGGAACAGCTGCGGGAATGCCTGGCTCTCGGAGCGGATCATGCCTATTTATTGAGCGACCGACGCGTTGGCGGCGCCGATACACTGGCTACTTCTTATACGCTGGCCCAGCTTCTGAAAACTTCCGGACAATACGATCTCGTCTTGTGCGGGAATGATACTCCGGACGGGGCCACAGGCCATGTCCCCACACAGATCGGAACCTGGCTGGGGATTGCTCATGCCATGAATGTCATTGGCCTCCACGTTTTAGATGACCATACAGTCCGGGTAAAACGTCAATTTGAAGATGGTATCGGTACCTATGACTTAACCATGCCTTGTGTTGTTGCCGTGACAAGTTCGGTAAATAAGGTGCGGTATACGACGGCAGCCGGGATTTCACGAGCTGTGAAAAAAGAAATTACCGTTTATTCTGCTGATGATATTGATCTTGACCAGTGGTTTATCGGATTGGCAGGGTCTCCGACGCAGTCTGGGGAACTGAAAACGATTGAATTATCCAGAGCGGGTAAAATCTTGGGCGGAAGTGCGGCTGAAGCGGCTCAGGAACTGGCAAAACAAATTCGACAGCATATGGATTAAGACGGAGGAAGTAAAATGGAGAAAGTAAAAATCTGGATTTATGCCGAAGTAAAGGATAATCGGCCGGCATCTGTCTATTATGAACTGTTGTCAAAGGCGGCAGAAGAAACCCGTGGAGTAGAACATGCAGAGATTTGCGCTCTTGTTGCAGGGGACTCCCTGAACCCGGTTATCGATCTTTTGAAGCAGTCCGGTGCGGATAAAATTTATGTGGCAGATGATGAACGGCTGAAAGATTATAATTGTCAGAACTACAGTGAAGTGATTGTCAAGGCGGCAGAAACATATGCACCGGATATTTTCCTTTTTGGGGCGACCGGACGCGGTGCCGAAATTGCCCCTACCGTTGCAGCCAAGCTGAAGACAGGGCTTGCTGCTCACGGCGTCGATATTTCGATTGGTGCCGATGGCACGTTGGGCACGAGCGTTCCTGCTTTTGGCGGTAAAGTCGTAAGTGAAATTCTTACCCCTACGCATAAACCGCAAATGGCATCGGTACGCCCGGGGATTTTAGACAATAAATCTCTTTCAGCCAAAGAACATGTTGAACTTATTTCCCTTGATACCGATATTCTGAGTAAAATTAACTCGACGGAAACTTTTGTCAGCTTTGAACCCAATGCAGAAAATGGCGATTCTCTGGAAGATGCTAAAATTGTCGTCTGCGCAGGCCGCGGCGTCATGACTGAAGAAGCTTGGCAAGATTTGCAACGCTTAGCGAAAGTCTTGAATGCTTCCATCGGATATACGCGCAGCTTCTTGGATAATGGTTTCCTGCAGGATGAAAGTGGAATGATTGGCGCCAGCGGTATCAGCGTTAAGCCTGATTTATATATTGGTTTTGGCGTCTCCGGTGCTACCCATCACGTATGCGGAATCAATAAAGCGAAATTCATTGTTTCTGTAAATAAAGATCCTCAGGCAAAAATGTTCCGTTATTCCGATGTGGGTGCCGTTTCAGATGCCGATAAAATGATAAAACTACTGATTGAACAGTTTGAGGCATAAAGAATTTCTTTTAAGACAGTAGTAACGCCCTCTGACCCGATTTTTCGAGTCAGAGGGCGTTATTTTTTGAGTATAATGAAATTGGTTCAAGCGCCTTTTTTTTGCGACGCCATGTAGATCGTTTATTCTTCGTCAATCCGTTCAATCTTGAAGAGGACCGGTCTGGTGCCGTCGCTGCAGCAGGCAATCATCGTGTTTTCTTCCTTCATCCAGCCCTTCATGATCGATCCGCCTTGTAGGCCGGCGTAGATATAGCGGGAGATGGCATCCCAGGCTTCGGAGCAATGGGGAATCTTCGGGCCGCCGGCCGTCGTGTCCGGATTACCGTGAGAGGTCACTAAGGTATCGAGGCCCATGCGCCAGAAGGAGTCGTTTTCTTCATTTCGTTCGAAGATGTACTCGTCGCCGACGTGGTAGCAGGGACAGGCACCGGAATTGGGATCGGCACAGTACTGCTGCTGGAGTTCGGGATATAGTTTTTTGTCGAGGATAGTAACTTTTACTTTGTGCTTCATGATAGGTCTCCTTTTCTGATAAAATAAGGGTAATCGATTGACAAACGAGGTGAGGACATGGCTATTACGCCGAAATATATTTTTGCCGAGGATTTCCGCGATTTAGAAGACTATTTTCTGTCTTGCCCTCATAAGGAGGTCGCCTTCGAAAAGGGCGACTATCTTTGGAAGCCCGGCGAGCCTTATGGGCGCATCCATTATTTAAAAACGGGTGTTGTCCAAAACTACTTGGAGCATGAAATGGGCTATCGGAAAATTCTTTCTTTCCATGCCGGCGGGACGGTATTTCCCGGTTTTCACTACCGGAATTATAAGATTGAGGAATCTCTTTTAAGCCAAGCATTGACGCCTGTGGAGGCACTGGAGTTTACGATGGCTCAGTTTGAGACTATGTTTGGCGAGAGCGAGGTCTTGCGGCACCATATCATCGAATGGTACAGTGCCTATGTCAACCTATTTATTTACGACGGCGCTCACCAAGAGTTTAACAGCTCCCTTGTAAAACTGTGCAACCTCCTCTATCTGCTCCTCTTGCGAGAAGCGGATGAACAGGGGCAGAACCTGTATAATCTGACCCAAGAGGACTTGGCCGACATCCTCGGCGTCAGCCTGATCAACGTCACCCGGAACCTGACCAAACTTCGCCGGGCCGGCATCATCACGACCAGCCGCAAGCAGATTGCTGTCATCGATGCCGAACGACTCATGGCCCTTTGTTCCGGTGAGACCCTGTCTTTTTAGCATTATAGATCATTCCGGTCAGGTGGCTCTACATCAAATGACGCAGACTGGAAATTTTATTGACGGAAAAACGGTTGACAAACGGGGACTCGTAGCGCAAGATGATGGTGTAATCATTTTGTCAGGAAGAAGGTGTGCCATGAAGGGAACGAAAATCTATTATGTTTACTTTATTCTGAGTCAGGTCATTTGGGGCGTGCTTCCGGCCTTTTGGCTGCTTTTGCGTCAGTTGCCGCCGCTGTATACGCTGGCATCGCGAATCATTTGGGCTTCGGTATTCTGCTTTTTCTTGATTCTCCAAAAACATCTCCTGCCGGGCCTGAAAGGCGTTGCCAAGGAGCGTTGGCAGTGGCCTTATATTGCCGGGGCCTGTATCTTTATCACCCTTAACTGGGGTTCTTATATTTACGCGACGACGCGGGGCTTTATTCTGCAAGCAAGTCTGGCCTATTTTATCAATCCTATCGTCGTCGTCTTTTTTGGAGGCCTGATTTTCCGGGAAAAACTGCGGCCTATCCAGAAGCTGTCCATCTTTGTGGCCGGTCTTGGATTGGCCCTGGCCTTTTTTATCTATGGCGTCGTGCCTTGGCTGTCCTTTATCATTTGCCTGACCTGGGCGACGTACAGTATGATTAAGAAAAAGGTCGTCCTCGACAGCCAGGTATCGGTCTTTATCGAATCCTTTTCCATGGTCCCCCTGGCCTTGGCATTTATTCTCTTTAGTGAAGCCAATGGTATCGGTGCGGCAGGCACATTCAGCGGTTGGCAATGGCTGCTCCTGCCGGCGACAGGCGTCGTTACGGCCGTTCCGATGATGCTCTTTTCGGCCGGTGTCAAAGGCATTCCCATGACGACGGGCGGCATCTTAATGTATTTTTCACCGAGCATTACCTTGATTATCGGCGTCTTGTCCGGCGAAGTCATTACCGAACCGCTCCTGTTGACCTTCTGCTTTGCCTGGGTGGCGGTGGCCCTTTACATGTACGGAATTTATCAAACCATCCATCGTCTTCGTCAAACGACATAACAACATAACAACATAAAAAAAGAGGCTGTGCCGGAATGAGGCTTTTCATCCACATTCTATGCACAGTCTCTGTTGCATTCCGGATATTATTTTTTGATGCGCTTATAGTCGCTGTCGAAATAGCGGCCGGCACGGATATCGTCGGTCATGCCTTTGTAAGGCGCTTCGGCAATGACGTCTTCGTTGTTTTGGCCGGCCTTGCCAATGTAGGTAATGGTGGCGAATTCCGGGACTAACAGTTTCGGATAGGTGGCGTATTTTTCTCGGGATTCATGCATGAGATCGAGATGTTCATTTTGGTAGCAGACCGTAATTTCCGGATGTTCTTCGACCCATTTCGGGAAGAAAATGGTGCCGTGCATCTTCTTTTCATTGGGCATGAAATCGAGGGCGACGTCGGTGCCGGTCGGTTCCGTCCAGGTAACTTTAAAAACGCCGTCGGTCAATTTCACGATATCGGCCGGCTGGTCCGTTACCCAACGGCCGGCGACCATGCCGCCGTGAATGCGGTAATCAACGGTGTGGTCGTTTTTGGCATACCATTCGTACTCCCAGCCGTTATCGTAGGTGTAAATAAAATGGGTGCCTAAAAAATCGTCTAATTCTTTGAATTCCATGGTCATAACCTCCTGTATCTTGAACCCCTGTGAAGGATAGGGCAATGTATGATAAATGCTTAAATTATAACATGTAAATAATTACATGTTTGTTTACACTGCATATGATATACTTAGTAATAGGAAAAGTCAAGGTTTGGTTTAACTATTTTTACTCATCCGAAATTTGAAAGAGGTGAACTGTCGTGGCTCAAAAGAATACATTGAGATATGTCATTTTAGGGTTACTGTCAAAGGAGCCCCTGGCGGGCTATGATATAAAGAAAGCCTTTGAAGGCGAAATCGGTGATTTTTGGTACTCCAATCACAGCCAAATCTATCCGGAGCTCAGTCGCATGGAACAGGACGGCTTCATCATCGGTCATGAAGAGGTTGTCGGCAGTAAGCTGACTAAGAAAAAGTACACCATTACGGCGGCCGGGAAAGCCTTATTTAATGAATGGCTGGCGGAATCGTTGAGTTCGCTGCCGCCGACGCGAGACGAATTTGCCATGAAGGTCTATTTTATGGATTCGTCAGAGAATCCGCTGCTGGTGGCGTTGTTTCAGGAAGAAATTTTGCGCCATGAAGAAAAACTCGATTATTTGCAGTCGCGCTGGAAGGCATTATTTGCCGAAAAAGGAAAGGAAGAGACTCACTTCGGCCATGCCTTGATTTTA
Source organism: Megasphaera massiliensis (assembly GCF_036305205.1). Lineage (NCBI taxonomy): Bacteria > Bacillati > Bacillota > Negativicutes > Veillonellales > Veillonellaceae > Megasphaera > Megasphaera massiliensis. The sequence goes on along the minus strand of NZ_JAXIXE010000002.1, from coordinate 15,985 downwards.
GAGCGGGCCATTCGCCGCGAACAAGATCTGTTAGCCTGGCTCCATGAGGCTTATAAACGGCTGCCGGGTAAAAATCAATAAGGTTCGTAACGAAAGAGGGGCCTGAAGGGCCAAAAAAACGCTCCCTACCGTCAAATTTTTTATCGCTGACGGTAGGGAGCGTTCGTTTTATATCGTTTTTTTCTTACGTTAGCCGCCTATTTACTTTCAAAGAAGGCTTTATAGGCGAGGTAGCCGCTGTAGGCATCGGCCTTGGCCACGATTTCTAAAGGAGCGTGCATGCTGTGCATGGCAACGCCGCAGTCGACGACGTCGCAGCCCCAGTCGGCCATGATGTAGGCGATGGTTCCGCCGCCGCCCTGGTCGACTTTGCCGAGTTCGCCGACCTGCCAGGGCACTTCGTTTTCGTTGAAGATGCTGCGGATCTTAGCCATGAATTCGGCGTTGGCATCGTTGCTGCCGCCCTTGCCGCGGGCGCCGGTGTATTTGCACAGGCAGATGCCGTAGCCTAATTGGGCCGAGTTTTGCTTTTCGTAGGCGTCGGCAAAGACGGGATCGAAGGCGGCCGAGACGTCGGCCGACAAGACTTCACTGTTGCGCATCGTCCGGCGCAGCCAGATTTCTTCCGGATGATTTTGAAGGGCCAGGAGTTCGGCAATGAAGTCCGGGAAGTACGAGGACTGGACGCCGGTGTTGCCGACGGAGCCGATTTCTTCTTTATCGGCGAAGAGGGCGACCTGTGTCTTTTCGCCGGCCTTGGCATCGAGGATAGCGGCCAGGTTGGCATAGGAGCAGACGCGGTCGTCGTGACCGTGGGACATGATCATCGAGCGGTCGAGACCGACGTCGCGGCTCTTGACGGCCGGGATGATTTCCAGTTCAGCACTGGTGAAGTCTTCTTCTTCGATGTCGTATTTTTCTTTTAAGAGGGTCAAGATGGCCGGTTTCGTCTTTTCTTCTTCCGTGTGAATGCCGACGAGGGGCATGAGCATTTCACCGCTGATGGCTTCGCTCAGTTTTTTTGCGGCCTGATCCTTGCCGAGATGGGGCAGGAGGTCATTGATGAAGAGGACGGGATCGTTAGGATCTTCACCGATGGAGACGTCGATTCGCGTTCCATCTGCCTTATAGACGACGCCGATGAGGGAGAGAGGCATGCAGACCCACTGGTACTTCAGGACGCCGCCGTAATAATGGGTTTTTAAGTAGACGATTTTATCCTGTTCAATGACCGGAATCGCCTTGACGTCGAGGCGGGGGCAGTCAATGTGGGAGCCGACAATCTTGAGGCCTTCTGCAATGGGCGAGGAGCCGATGACGGCTAAGATGACCGATTTTCCCTTTTGGTCCCAATAGACTTTATCGCCGGCCTTGAGGCTGGTATAGTCGCTGAGGGGCTTAAAGCCGGCTTCCCTGGCTTGGCGGAGTATTTCCTTGTTGGCCAGGCGTTCCGTCCGGGCTGTGTCGAGAAATTGACGGTATTGGTTGCTGTACGTTTCCATCTGGTAGCGCTGTTCGGCTGAAAAGCGGGACCAGGCACTGTTTTCAGTATCAAATGCTTTCATGATTGATCCTCCTTTAAACATATTATGGTCTATTATACTCCAAATCAGTCCACTTTGTCGCGGGTATTGAAAGCTTATCCCCGGATGCATACTATTCTTTACTGAATAAAATAAAAGAAACTATTGTATTATTATAAAAAAGGTGGTATTATTAACCATATTTTATAAATAATAATTCATAAATAGGGGGATTTATGATGATGGATAAGAGGGGTATAAAGAAGATAATAAACGAAGTTACGCCGGATATTATTGCCATGCGGCGTCATATTCATGAAAATCCAGAGCTATCCGGTGAAGAAGTGAATACGGCGGCCTTTATGGCGGAAAAACTCCGCTCTTTCGGCGTGGAGGTCGAGGAACACGTCGCCGGTACGACGGCTGTTTTGGGCTATTTAAAAGGGGGAAAGCCGGGCCCGGTCATCGCTTTGCGGGCCGATATGGACGCCTTGCCGATGACGGAAGAAACGGGACTTCCCTTTGCGTCGAAGTCTCCCGGCAAGATGCATGCCTGCGGCCACGACGGCCACATGAGCATTCTCCTCGGGGCAGCGGAAGTGCTGAGCCGGATAAAGGACGACCTTTCGGGGACGGTCGTCTTCATTTGCCAGCCGTCTGAAGAAAAATCACCTGTCGGCGGTGCTAAGGGGTTGATTGCGTCCGGGGCTCTCGACGGCATCGACGCCGTCTACGGCCTCCACGTCTGGCCGACCTTGCCCAGCGGTGCTATTGGCGTCTTGCCGGGGCCGATGATGGCTGCATCGGATCACATTCGCATCGTCATGAAAGGCAAGACCAGTCACGCCGCCATGCCTCATAAAGGGGTAGATACCATCGTTGCGGCAGCTCAGTTCCTGACCGCGGCCCAGACCATCGTCAGCCGTCGGGTAAATCCATTGTATCCGGCGGTCTTGACCTTCGGTAAGATCACCGGCGGTACGCGGTACAACGTCGTTGCCGACACCGTGGAAATTGAAGGGACTTGCCGGACCTATCATGAAGAAGCACAAGATGCTGTCGAAACGTATCTTCAGGATACACTGAAGGGCATGGACGCCATGTACGGGACGGAAAGCACCCTTTATTACGAACGGGGCTATGCAGCTGTCCGCAATACGCCGGCTCAGGCCGATTTTATTGCCGGCGTCGTCCGTCAGTGTCTGGGAGACGAAGGATTGGCGGATGTTCAGGAACCGGCTATGACGGCTGAAGATTTTTCAGGATACCTGCAGCACTTTGACGGGGGCTTTTTCTGGCTCGGTGCGACGCCCCAGGGGCAGACGGTCTATCCCCTGCACAATACACATTTTGCCGTCGATGAAAAATGCCTGCCCATCGGTGTCGAAATCATGGTATCCTTAGTACTTGCAAAAACGGCATAAAATATAACGTAAAGGTCTCCTATGACTAGCAGTCACAGGAGATCTCTTTTTTTGCATAATTCTTTTCTTTTTTAGAAAGAATTATTTTTTTACCTTTTAGGGGAAAGGGGATGGCTATAGTGTCACTAAGAAATAATAATAATGGTTATCAGTGATAAAGTTTCAATCTTTTAAGAATACTCATAGATGTAGGCTACATCTTAATTTTTTAGCATACCCATAACTCTTGACTTTTTTTGTCCAAAAAAATATGATAGAGGCAAGAATTACAAATACTAATTACGAATACGGAGTGCTTTTTATGTTTATGAATCGGCAAACGGATTATGCGTTGCGGATGTTGCGTGCCTTGACGGACGAAAAACAGCATAGTGTGCGTTCGCTGGCCGAAGATGAACAGGTTCCGCAGGCATTTACTTACAAGATCCTAAAAAAACTATCGCAAGCTGGGCTTGTTAAGCTTTCCAGAGGACCGGGAGGTGGTTGCCACTTAGTCGAAGATTTAAAGAACGTCAGCCTCTATGACCTGATTACGATTATGGAGGGTGATGCCCATGTAACGGCATGCATGCAGGGTTCGTATGATTGTGAATGGCGCAGGACTCACGGGATTTGCAAAATCCACTTGAACTTGTGCGTCGTTCAAGAAGAAATCAATCAAAAGCTGCGTGCAAAAAGCCTGTGGGAAATCATAGGAAAGAATAGTTAATCAAGTTGTATCCATAAAGGAGGAGTATGATATGCTGTTTCAAACAACTGCCGAACATGAAGCCTTACGAAAAGAGATCCGCAAATTTGCGGAAGCGGAAGTAAAACCGATCGCCTTTTCGCTGGACCAGAACAATGAATTTCCGGATGAAATCGTAAAGGCTATGGGCAAACATGGCTGGATGGGTCTCCCGTATCCGAAGGAATACGGCGGTGCAGGCCTCGATGTCACCAGCTATGCCATTGCTGTTGAAGAATTCTCCCGCGTTGACGGCGGTGTCGGCGTTATCCTGTCGGCTCACACCTCGTTGGGCACGTATCCGATCGCAGCCTTCGGGAATGAAGAACAGAAGAAAAAATACTTGGTTCCTTTAGCAAAAGGGGAAAAACTGGGCGCCTTCGGTTTGACTGAAGAAAATGCAGGTTCCGATGCCGGCGGTACGGAAACGACGGCTGTCGATAAAGGGGACTACTACCTGCTCAACGGCGGTAAGATCTTCATCACCAATGCTCCGAAAGCTGATATTTATGTCGTCTTCGCTGTTACGACTCCGGATATCGGCACCAAAGGCATTTCGGCCTTCATCGTAGAAAAAGGCTGGGAAGGCTTCAGCTTCGGCGACCATTACGATAAATTAGGTATTCGCTCGTCTTCGACGGCAGAATTGATTTTCAATGACGTCAAAGTTCCGAAAGAAAACCTGCTCGGCAAAGAAGGCCAGGGCTTCAAGATCGCTATGGCAACTCTCGACGGCGGCCGTATCGGTATCGGTGCTCAGGCACTGGGTATCGCTCAGGGCGCTTATGAAAGTGCACTTGACTATGCCAAAGAACGTATCCAGTTCGGTCAGCCTATCGGCATTCACCAGGGCATTTCCTTTAAATTGGCAGATATGGCAACGAAGCTGCGCGCTTCCCGTTACCTGATTTATTCGGCAGCTGAATTAAAAGAAAAACACGAACCGTACAGCATGGAAGCGGCTATGGCTAAGATGTACGCTTCGGATTCGGCCATCGAAATCACCAACGAAGCCCTTCAGATCTTCGGCGGCTCCGGCTTCTTGAAAGGCATGGACGTCGAACGTGCTTACCGCGATGCTAAGATCACGACGATCTATGAAGGTACCAATGAAATTCAGCGCGTCGTCATTGCTGCTCACTTGTTGGGCAAAATCGGCAAAGCAGATGGTGGTGCCGGCCGCAGCTCGGCTCCGAAGAAAGCAGCTCCGGTTACGGGGATCCGTAAAAACCAGTTGTTTCGCGACGGAAGCGCAAAAGACAAAGTCAAAGCCCTCGCAGACGCCCTCAGACATGACGGATATGACTTCTCCGTCGGTATTGCAGCAGATACGCCTATTGTTGAGGCAGAACGTGTTGTCTCAGCTGGCAAGGGCATTGGGAAAAAAGAAAACATGAAGCTTATCGAAGATTTGGCAAAGGCTGCCGGGGCTGCTATCGGCTCGTCCCGTCCGGTTGCTGAAACCCTCCGCTATGTACCGCTCAATCGCTATGTCGGCATGTCCGGCCAGAAGTTCACGGGCAACTTATACATTGCCTGCGGTATTTCCGGTGCGAAACAGCATTTGAAAGGCATCAAAGATGCATCTACAATTGTAGCTATCAATAAAAACGGCAACGCTCCGATCTTTAAAAACTGCGACTACGGTATCGTCGGCGACGTTCAGGAAATCCTGCCGCTCTTAGCACAGGAACTCGGCCTGGAAGATAAAAAGCCGGCTCCGCCGATGGTTAAGATGAAACGCCCGGTCGTTCCTAAACCGGAACCGATTGGCCCGAAATATGTCTGCAACGGCTGCGGCTATGTCTATATTCCTGAATTAGGTGATGAAGAAGCTGATATTGCACCGGGAACCTTGTTCAAGGACCTGCCTGATGATTGGGTTTGCCCGGAATGCGCTGAAGAAAAGAGTCATTTTATTCAAGAATAGTGCGGCGAAAGGAGTCGATAAATTATGTATTGCGTACGCAAAGTAACAAAAGATGTTTCTTGGGTCGGTGCTAATGACCATAGATTACATTTGTTTGAAAATATTCACCCCATTCCCTTGGGCGTTTCTTATAATGCTTACCTCTTGCTCGACGAAAAGACGGTATTGTTTGACACGGTTGACTGGGCTGTCTGCCGTCAGTTCTTAGAAAACGTAGAACACGTTCTCAACGGCCGCGACCTCGATTACATGGTCATTAACCATATGGAACCGGACCACTGCGCCAGCATGGAAGAAATCGTCCTCCGTTATCCGAATGTTAAAATCATCAGCACGGAAAAATCCTTCATGCTCATGCGTCAGTTCGGCTTTAAAATCGATAACCAGGAATTGATCGAAGTCAAGGAAGGCGACACGACGACCTTCGGTAAACATACCGTAACCTATGTAGAAGCTCCGATGGTTCACTGGCCGGAAGCTATGGTCACCCTCGACCTCACCGACGGCATCCTCTTCTCGGCAGACGCCTTCGGTTCCTTCATCGCTCTTGACGGCAAACTGTTCGCCGATGAAGTCAACTTCGACCGCGATTGGCTCGATGAAGCCCGCCGTTATTACACCAACATCGTCGGCAAATACGGCCCTCACGTACAGCACCTCTTGGGCAAAGCTGCGACGGTCTTGGATAAAATCAAAGTCATTTGCCCGCTCCATGGTCCGGTCTGGAGAAAAGACTTCGGCTATCTGCTCGACAAATATCAGCGCTGGAGCACGTATACACCGGAAGAAAAAGGCGTCCTCATTGCCTACTCTTCGATGTACGGCAACACGGAAGCTGCTGCTCAGAACTTGGCTTCGAGACTTTGCGAAAAGGGCGTTACCAATATCCGGATCTGCGACGTTTCTTCAACTCACGTTTCGGAATTGATTTCCCAGTCCTTTAAGCTCTCTCACTTGGTACTGGCTTCGGTAACGTATAACCTGGGCATCTATCCGGTCATGCTGGACTTCCTCGAACACATGAAGGCTCTTCACGTACAGAATCGGACGATTGCCTTGATCGAAAACGGCTCTTGGGCTGTAAAATCCGGCGATTTGATGCAGGAATTCATTGACAATAACCTTTCCAACATGACCATCCTCAATGAACGCCTGTCCCTCGCTTCGGCCATGCATGACGACAAAGCGGTAGAACTGGAACACTTAGCTGACGCTTTGGTCGAAAGCATTAACAACACTGACGTAAAATAATCATACTCTTTCTCTTCCCTAAGATTGGGCTCGGATTCTATTCCGGGTCCAATTTTTTTATGTTTTTAAAAATTGCATAATAATTTTTAAAAAAATGCAAGAGAAAAAAGGAATCTGCCTGCCTGACAGCGAATATATAATAGTAACTGATTCCATAGGAGGCGATTGTTTTATGAAAGAATACACAAGTGATAAAATTCGCAACGTTGCTGTACTTTCGCACGATGGCGCCGGCAAAACGGCGGTTGTTGAATCGTTACTGCTGGCCTGCGGCGCCGTCGATGCCGTCGGCGTCGGTAAAGACAACAAGCATATTATGGATTATGAACCGGAAGAAATTAAGCGTAACGTAACGATTCAGCTCAGTATTGCACCTTGCGAATGGGAAGGCTATAAACTGAATTTCCTCGATACGCCGGGGTACTCTGAATTTTGCGGTGAAGTTCGCGCTGCCCTTAGAGCCAGTGACGGCATTCTGTTGGTCGTATCGGCAGAATCGGGCGTCGAAATGGATACCGAACGGGCTTGGGACTACGGTCTCGAATTGAAACTGCCGCGCATGGTCTATGTCAATAAGATGGATGTAGAACACGCTGACTTTTTTGGCTGCTTGGAAAAACTGCGCTCCGTATTCGGTAAATCCATCATGCCTCTTCAGATTCCGATCGGTGAAGGTAAAGATTTCCGCGGAATTATCGACGTTTGCAAAATGGTCGCCTGGGAATGGAATAACGGACAATGCACGGAAATTAAAGTTCCGCCGGAATACATGGCCAAGGCTCGTGAAGTGCGTGAAATGTGCATGGAAGCCGCTGCGGAAGGCGACGATGAACTGTTGGAAAAATACCTCAACGGCGATGAACTGACCATCGAGGAACTCCGCAAGGGACTCTATCAAGGGATGCTTACGGGCCGCGTCTGCCCGCTGATGTGCGGCAGTGCTATCCACCATATCGGTACGGCTGAACTCCTGCGCCGTATCATTACCTACATGCCCGATGCTTCGCAGAAGGTCATGATGGGGACCGATAAGAAGACGGAAGAACCGGTCATGGTATATCCCAATAAACCCTTTACGGCTTTCGTATTTAAAACCGTCGTCGATCCCTTTGCTGGAAAGCTCAGCTATGTCCGCATTTTCTCGGGCGAACTCAAAGAAGGCGACCGGCTCTATAACGTAACCCAGGGCGAAGACGAAAAGATGGGCAAGGTACTGACCTTGGTCGGTAAGGAACCGATTCCCGTTCCCGTTGCTGTTGCCGGCGATATCGTTGTCCTGCCGAAACTGGCTCATGCCCGTACCGGCGATACCTTTGCATCTCCTGATTTCCAAGTGACCTATGATCCCATTCGTTTCCCCAACCCGCTCCATACGGTAGCCCTGGTTCCGGAAAAGAAAGGCGAAGAAGAAAAATTGATGAACGCCCTCTTGCGGATCAGTGAAGAAGATCCGACATGCACCATCGACAAGAGCGTAGAAGGAAAACAGCTCATCGTTCGCTGCATGGGCGACGTCCACCTCGATCACATCCTCATCAAGATTGAACGGAAATACGGTGTGAAAGCGAAACAGGAAGAACTGTACATTCCTTATCGGGAAACGATTAAGGAAAAGGCGACGGCCGAAGGCAAACATAAGAAACAGAGTGGCGGTCACGGTCAGTTCGGTCACGTATTCCTCGATATCGAACCGCTCACGACGGGTGAACCCTTTGAATTCGTCGATAAGATTTTTGGCGGCGCCGTCCCGAGACAGTACATTCCGGCCGTTGAAAAAGGTGTTCGTGAAACCTTGGAAAAGGGACTTATTGCCGGCTTCCCGATGATCAATGTCAAAGTCACTCTGACGGATGGTTCCTATCACCCGGTCGACTCTTCAGAAATGGCCTTTAAGGTCGCTGCCGGCCAGGCGTTAAAGAAGGCCGTACCGGAAGCTAAACCGATTCTCTTGGAACCGATTTACAACGTCGACGTCGTCATCCCTGAAGACTATATGGGCGATGTCATGGGCGACTTCAGCAGCCGCCGCGGCCGAATCCTCGGTATGGAACACCATCGTAACCGCAAGGGCATCATCGTCGTAAAGGCACAGGTTCCCTTGGCTGAAATGCGGGATTACGTAACGGTTCTTCGCTCCATGACCCAGGGCAAGGGTACCTTCAATATGGAATTCTATGCCTATGAAGAAGTACCGAAAAAAATCATGGATGAAATCATTGAAAAGAGACAGGCCGAATAGAACGGAAGCCTATCTTGCTATATGGTAAAAGGGGGCACTGCCGGGAGAATTTCTTTCGGGCAGTGCCTTTTTTCTACTCAATCGCTATAGGCGCAGTGACTTGTGACTGTCCCTGCACTTGAACATATCATCATGTAGGAGATGGTATGTTCGTAAGTTGATTCTAATGAGGCCGGGTGTGATATAATAAAAATAAACATTAATATCAGGGAGGAACGCTTATGATGTACCCTTACATGACTTTGGCGGACGATACGGAGATTACGCATTCGTCAATCCAGGGAGACGGAACCGTAAAAGTGTATATTGAAACACCGTGTAATGGAGGTTTTAATCATGCAACTTGCATCCTGCCCAACTATAAATGGCAGGATATTCAAGGATATTCAGAGTCTGATATCAAGGAATGGGATGCTTTCGTTCACGATAATTCGCATTTAATCTCTCCGCGTTAATCCCCTACCTCTTAAGGTAGGGGATTAACGCGGGTCTGGCGAATTTACGCAAGTAATGGAGCCAGACAGATTGGCTGCAGTGTCATTCTATGATGTCATCAGTCGTATAAGGCATAAGGTGGTGATATATCATGGAATTAGACAATAATAATCATTCAGTATTCTTGCTTCATTACCATTTGGTCTTATTCGTGAAATATCGACGCAAGGTGTTTTCCGAATCCCTGAGTCAGTTTTCAAAGGATATTTTTGTGAGAATCGGTGCTTCTTATCATATCACCTTGGAAGAATGGAATCATGACCAAGATCATGTACATATCCTATTTCGTGGCCATCCGAATACGGAACTGTCAAAGTTCATCAACGCCTATAAGCGTGCCAGCTCCAGACTCATCAAAAAGGATTTTTCGGAGGTCCGTCAAAAGCTCTGGAAAGAGATGTTCTGGTCGCGTAGTTTTTTCCTTTTGCCCCCTGGCGGTGCTCCCATAGAAATCATCCGAAAGTACATCGAACATCAAGGACGGTGAATCGTATGAATCTGGCCTACCGCTATCGTCTGTATCCGACAATCGAACAAAAAAGCCTGTTTGCCAAGACGTTCGGCTGTGTCCGGTTCATCTACAATAAGATGCTCGATGACTGCCTAGACTGTTACCAGAAGACCGGCAAAAAGCTGAACAATACGCCGGCACAGTATAAGGCAGAATATCCCTGGCTCAAGGAAGTGGACAGTCTGGCATTAGCCAATGCTCAGTTGAACCTCAATCGGGCCTACAATAATTTCTGGAACAATCCGAAGCATTTTGGCAAGCCGCGTTTCAAGTCCCGAAAGAGCGGCTGCTTCGCATATTCTACGAATAACCAGAAGGGGTCCGTACGTATCGAAGATGGCAAGATCAAACTGCCAAAAGTCGGCTGGGTGAAACTTCGCCAGCATCGTCCACTCATACCAAACAGTATCATAAAGACCGTTACTATTCGCAAAACACCCGCTGGAAAATACTATATCAGTATATTGGTCGAGTACGAAAATCAAGTGCTCCCCATAATACCAAAGCGTTTTCTGGGACTGGATTTTGCTATGAAGGGTCTTTACGTGGCTTCGGACGAACCGGATGCTGCTTATCCTGATTTTCTGCGCAAAGCCGAGAAAAAATTGGCTAAAGCGCAAAGAATCCTGAGTCGAAGGGCTAAGGACAGTAAAAATCGCGAGAAACAAAGAAAACGAATCGCTGTACTGCATGAGAAAGTAGCGAATCAGCGCCGCGATTTTCTGCACAAGAAATCCCGCTTTCTTGTCGGCCGCTATGATGCTATTGGGATCGAAGATATCTCCCTCAAGGCGATGGCCAAACATAAGAAAGGCCGTAAATTCAGCTTCGGCAAATCCGTAGCCGATAATGGATGGAGTCTTTTTGTGCAGATGCTTTCCTATAAGCTTGCCTGGCAGGGAAAACATCTGGTTAAAATCGATAAATGGTATCCCAGCAGCCAGATTTGTCATCGCTGTGGGTATCAAAATACGGATACAAAAGACTTATCGGTTCGCGAGTGGACGTGTTCGGAATGTGGGATACATCATCATCGTGATAAGAATGCTGCCATAAACATTCGCGAAGAAGCAAAATGTATAGTGCTAGCTTGAGCTTCAGATATATACCGTGGGTCGCACGGGAATCTACGCCTGTGGAGAGTGTGTAAGACGCGTAGTTCTTCGGAGCTGCAGCGCTGTTCTCGTAGAATCAGGAAGCTCCCGCCTTTTAGGCGGAAGTACGTTCACTTATGCAATTAGCCGCTGAAGGCGGTATTCATAACCTTTATTTAGAATCGGTCCCTATGTGATTTATTTTTGGTCGAATGAAAACTACCCTATGGAACCTATACATGTTCATATTGCAGAGGGAACTCCTGCCAAAAATGCGACAAAAATTTGGATTACGAGTAAAGGTGGGGCACTATTGTGTAATAATAATTCTAGGATTCCGAAATCGGCTTTGAACTTTTTATTAAGAAGTATTGAAGCAAATCACAAGTTAATCGTAAAAAGGTGGATAGAACATTTTGAAGAAATCACTTTTTACTGCTAAAAATAGGCTCGCATATTGTGAACCTATTTTTTTGTGTGTACAAATTCTGTCTCCATGGCAGTATCCGGGACAACTATGCGTAATTAGCATGTGATACTTTACTGTAACGCTTGTAACGACTGGCTGTGCGGCGTATAATATGACTATAAGTAAACGTAAAACGTCGTACTATGCAATTCGTATAGATACTATGGAAAGGGTGATTTCTATGTCTCAATGGACAGACATGTACAAACAAAAATTGATGACCCCTGAAGAGGCGGTTAAAGTCGTAAAATCGGGCGACTGGGTAGATTACGGTATGGGTACGACCCAGCCGGTTCTCCTCGACCAGGCCTTGGCAGCCCGGCGGGACGAACTGCAGGACGTAAAAGTCCGCATGTGTCTTTCCGTCGCTCCCCGTCAAATCATTGAACAGGATCCGGACCGCAAAGCCTTTACGGCCATGAACTGGCATATGGGCGGCTATGACCGGAAAAAATGCGCACTCGGCCAGATGAACTTCATCCCCATGTGCTATCGCAATAAACCGTCCATGTACCGTGACCTCCTTGACGTCGACGTGGCCCTCATCACGGTCGGCCCTATGGATAAACACGGGTTCTTCAACTTCGGCCTGGCTGTATCGGCAACGGAAGCGATTACCCAGAAGGCTAAGAAAGTCATCGTCGAAGTCAATGAAGCTATGCCTCGCGTCCTCGGCGGCCGCGGTGAATGCATCCACATCAGCGACATCGACGGCATCGTCGAATACGGCAATCATCCGTTGGCAACGATTCCCTTTGCCACGGGGGACGATATCGATGCTACCATTGCCAAAATGATCGTTGAACAGGTTCCTAACGGTGCGACCCTGCAGCTGGGCATCGGCAGCCTGCCGAATACGATCGGCGCCCTCTTGTCTGAATCGGACTTGAAGGATTTGGGTGTTCACACGGAAATGCTTGTCGACGCCTTCTATCTGATGTATAAGAACGGTCAGCTGACTAACCGCCGCAAGGCTTTTTGCCCCAATAAGGTAAGCTGGTCCTTTGCCCTCGGCACGCAGGACCTCTATGACTGGATGGATGATAACCCGTACTTGGCAGCTTACCCGGTAGACGTCATCAACGATCCTTTCGTTATCGCCCAGATGGATAACTTCATCTCTATCAATAACTGTATCGAAGTCGACCTCTTCGGCCAGGTTTCTTCCGAATCGTCGGGAACGCAGCAGATCAGCGGCAGCGGCGGACAGCTTGACTTTACGGACGGCGCTTATCGTTCGCCGGGCGGCAAGAGCATCATCGCCCTTCGCTCGACCTTCCACAATAAGAAGACCGGCCGCGATGAATCGCGTATCCTGCCGACCCTCGCTCCGGGAACGACCGTTACCGACCCGCGGTCCCAGATCAACTTTGTCGTTACCGAATACGGCATGGTCAACCTCATGGGGGCTTCGACGTGGGAACGGGCAGAACGCCTGATCAGCATTGCTCATCCTGACTTCCGGGAAGACCTCATCAAAGAAGCCGAAAAAATGAAAATTTGGCGCTACAGCAATAAAAAATAAAACCTTTAAATTTACAGGCCGTCCATTTGGGCGGCCTTTTGTAATGCTGAATCTTAGCGCCGGACTATTAAAAACAATAAAACTTTGCTATAATATAATGGTATGCGCCCATTTTGAAGGGCAGTATAGCAAAACAGATTCGGACTGCAGGACCTCTTTTGGCCGGCAGTTATTTTCAGTTTGTATATGAGGTGAAATTTGTGGACGAACAACAAGTAGATAAGATTGTGCCGGTTTGTCTGGAAAGTGAAATGCAGACGTCGTACATCGACTATGCCATGAGTGTCATCATCACTCGTGCCTTGCCGGATGTACGCGATGGGTTGAAGCCGGTTCACCGGCGAATTCTCTACGCCATGCATGAAGCGGGCATGACGCCGAACAAACCGTATAAGAAATCGGCCCGTATTGTCGGTGAAGTTTTAGGTAAGTATCACCCCCACGGGGACATCTCCGTCTATGATGCGACCGTCCGCTTGGCCCAGGATTTTTCGACACGGTACCCCCTCGTCGATGGTCACGGCAACTTCGGTTCTGTCGACGGTGACTCGGCGGCAGCCATGCGTTATACTGAAGTCCGTATGGCAAAGATTACGGGAGAAATGCTGGAAGATATCGACAAGGAAACGGTCGATTTCATGCCCAACTACGACGGCTCTATGCAGGAACCGACGGTCTTGCCGTCAAAAATCCCGAACCTCTTAGTAAACGGCTCGGCTGGGATTGCCGTCGGCATGGCGACCAACATTCCGCCCCATAATTTAAGTGAAGTCGTCGATGGTTGTGTTCAGCTTATCGACAACCCGGATTCCAGTCTGGAAGAAATCATGACCAAGGTCAAAGGCCCTGATTTTCCGACCGGGGCTAAAATCATGGGTCGTGACGGCATCGTCAAAGCTTATTCGACGGGCCGCGGCAGTATCAAGATGCGTTCCTGCGCTTCCATCGAACCGATGAATAAGGGGAAGAATCGTATCGTCGTTACAGAAATTCCGTACCAGGTCAATAAGGCCCGGGTCATTGAATCCATTGCCGACTTGTCCCGCAATAAGGAAATCGACGGAATTACGGCTCTTCGCGATGAATCGGACCGCAAAGGGATGCGCATCGTCATCGAGCTCCGCGCCGATGTTAACCCGGATATTGTCCTGAACAAGCTGTATAAACACACTCAACTCCAGGAAACGTTCGGCGTCATCATGCTGGCTCTCGTCGACGGTCATCCGCGGGTCTTGACGCTGAAACAGATCTTGACCTACTATTTGGATCATCAGAAGAATGTCATCACGCGCCGCTGCCGGTTTGAACTCGATAAGGCTTTGGCCCGCGCTCACATCTTAGAAGGTCTGCTCATCGCCCTCGACCATATCGATGAAGTCATTAAGACCATTCGTGAATCGGCAACGGATGAAGTGGCCAAGACGTCCCTCATGTCCAAGTTCGGCCTTAGTGAAAAACAGGCAGTTGCTATCCTCGATATGCGTCTGCGCCGCCTGACCGGTCTCGAACGCGAAAAAATCGAAGAAGAATATAAGGAACTGGAAGAACGCATTGCTTACCTCCGCAGCGTTTTAGCCGATGAACATAAAGTCATGGAAATCGTAAAAACGGAACTCCTCGATGCCAAGAAGAAATTTGGGGATAAACGGCGTACGGAAATCGTTGCCGATGCCTCTGATTTTTCCATCGAAGACATGATTCCTAATGAACGCATGGTTCTGACCCTGACGCGTCGGGGATACATGAAGCGTATCAACGCCAATGTATACCATACGCAGAATAAAGGCGGCCGCGGCATCAAGGGCATGGGGACGAAAGATGAAGATGCAGTTAACCACCTGCTCTACACGTCGGCGTGGAATACGGTCTTGTTCTTTACCAACTTCGGCCGTGTCTATCGCTTGAAGTCCTATGAAATTCCGGAAGCCAACAGCCGTAATTCTAAGGGGATGGCTGCCATCAACATCCTGCCCCTGTCCAACGGAGAAAAGGTCAACGCCCTCATCGACCTCGATCAGGTTGATCCGTCGATGAACCTCTTTATGGTAACGGAAAAAGGCTTGGTCAAGAAAACCGTCCTTCACGAATTTAAGAATGTCCGTCGCAACGGCCTCATCGCCATCTCCCTCATGGAAGGGGATCATTTGGCGAAGGTTCGCCTGACCAATGGCGACCAGACCATTATTTTGGCAACGAAACTGGGTATGGCCATCTGCTTTAATGAAAACGATGTCCGTCCCATGGGCCGCAATACCCGCGGTGTCCGCGGTATTACCTTGGCTGAAGGGGATATGGTCATCGGTGCCGATGTCTTGGCGGAAGACTGCCAAGTTCTGACGGTTAGTGAAGAAGGCTTCGGCAAGCGCAATAACGTCGATGCCTATAAAGTTCAGCTTCGCGGCGGAAAGGGCATCAAGAACTTCAAGATTACCCCGAAAACCGGCGACATCGTCGGCGTCGAAGTCGTTCACGAAGGTCAAGAACTGATGCTCATTACGTCCAACGGCATCGTTATCCGGACCGATATCGAAAGCATTGGTATTAAGAAGGGACGTAATACGTCGGGCGTCAAAATCCAGAAACTGGAAGGCGACGACAAGGTTGCAGCTCTCGATACGATTGCTATCGAGGGAACGGATGAAGACGACGAACAAGAACAGACAAAACTGTTTAAAGAATAGTCGAAACAGGATTACTGAAAGGCCGCCTTTGAGGGCGGCCTTTTTTGTATAGAATATTTCTATATATATCCTTGACAATTCCTTTACACGGGAGTATACTGAATAAGCTGTCAGGG
>NZ_JAXIXE010000001.1:0-35203 GCF_036305205.1 Megasphaera massiliensis | reverse complement strand
TTTGACGGTATGTAATTTCTCTTGAGCACATATCTTTGTTTTTCGCATTAAAAATACTCCCCTTCAAGCAGCATGAGATTTTATTATTTCTCATGTCTACCTAAAGGGGAGCATATCAATCAATCCTTCGTGGAAGCTTTTTTTTGTATAAGGTTATGGTTCAGAATTTGTCGTGATTTCTCGGGCGAACTGTCGTGCGTGTTCGGCCTTTTTGTCGTCCATAAAGACTGTCTTATAGCCTAAGTGGCGTTCGACAAACATGGAGAGGTACTCGAGCTTCGAGTGTTTGCAGTAGCGCTTGATGCCTTCTTCAAAGAGGTCGGCCCCGTGGATGGGCTTATAGCCGCAGGTCACCATGAGGGCCACTTTTTTGCCAGCCCAGAGGGAGGGTCCTACCTCATCGCCGTAATATTTGTTGAAGCCGTAGACGAAGCGGTCGAGGACATTCTTCAGCGGTCCCGGACAGTACCAGGAGTAGATGGGCGTGGCCAGGACGATGAGGTCGCTCTCCAGGACGGCGCCTGCAATGGGCGCGAGGTCATCGCGGCGGATGCAGGCAAAGTGCTGCCAGTCCTGTTGACAGCCGCGACAGGCGTAGCACGGATCTATCTGATAGTCATAGAGCCAGAAGAGTTGGTATTCATGGCCCAGTTTTTTCAATTCGTCACAGAAGGGATCGAGGCACTGTTTGGTGTTGCCGTTTTTTCTGGGACTGCTCATGAGAATGGTGATTTTCATCGGAGTTCCTTTCACGAACGAAGGGCTTTTATAGGACGATATGGCTGAAGACGTCGCCGATGGCGTCGTGGAGGACGAGGTCGGCGGCGCTGTCTATGTCGGTCGTCGACTTGTTGATGAGTACCAA
This sequence comes from Megasphaera massiliensis, assembly GCF_036305205.1. Lineage (NCBI taxonomy): Bacteria > Bacillati > Bacillota > Negativicutes > Veillonellales > Veillonellaceae > Megasphaera > Megasphaera massiliensis. The sequence continues at coordinate 34,338 of NZ_JAXIXE010000001.1, read as the reverse complement.
TTTTTTGCCGCGGTAGTAGCGGACTAAGCCGGCGGCGGGGTAGACGACGAGGCTCGTGCCGCCGATGATCAGCATGTCAGCCTGGCTGATATAGTGCAGGGACTGTTCGATGACGTCGTTGTCGAGGCCTTCTTCGTAGAGGACGACGTCAGGCTTTATGGTGCCGCCGCAGGCATCGCATTTGGGGATGCCCGTAGAATCCTTCATATACTGGGCATCGAAGAATTTATGGCAGTGGGTGCAGAAGTTGCGGTGGACGCTGCCGTGGAGTTCGAGGACGTTTTTGCTGCCGGCCTTTTGATGGAGGCCGTCGATATTCTGGGTGACGATAGCCTTTAATTTTCCGGCCTTTTCCAGTTCTGCCAGCTTGAGGTGGGCCATGTTGGGTTTGGCGTCGAGGGCCAGCATCTTGTCGCGGTAGAAGCGGTAAAATTCTTCCGGTTGTTCCCGGAAGAAGGTGTGGCTGAGTATCGTTTCCGGCGGGTATTTGTAGTGCTGGTTATAGAGGCCGTCGGTGCTGCGGAAATCGGGAATCCCGCTTTCTGTCGAGACGCCGGCGCCGCCGAAAAAGACGATATTGTCCGAATGTTTGACCATGTCGACGAATGTTTCGATTGCTGTCATAGAAAAAAACTCCCTTCATTACACGCCATAAGTATATTTCAATAATTCGAGTCCCGTTTTGGTGCGGAACACTTTTTCTTTAAAGGTCCGAACGGCTTCCGGCTTCAGTTGATCTTCATAAGCATTGACCAAGAAATCGGCTTCCAAGAGGATTTGGTAATCCACCCCGTCGACATCGCTGTAAGTATGGTGATGGGCGATGAGGAATGTGACCCGCTCGATGAAATCTTCGGCGGCTCCCAATTCTTCGAGGATGGCCCGTGCCGGTGCCGGCCCTTCAATTTCTTGGAAATGGCCGGATGACGACCCGTATTTTTCTTCGGCCTTGTGAATGCCGATGTCGTGGAGGACAGCTGCCGTTTGGAGGATGGCCAGCCGATTCGCTGAGAGACCTTCTAACCGGCCGATCGTATCGGCATAGGCAGAGACTTTCAGGAAATGGTGGATACGCCGGGCGTCGCCTTTGTCATAGGCGATGGCCTTTTGGATGACCTGCTCAATGGATATCATAAAAACGCCTGCCTTTCTAACGCCATTATACTACAAGCTGAATGAATATAAAAATATCCTGTGCTGATTTGTCAAAAACCATTGACAAAGTGTCCATTTATATCTTATGATTTTTTATAGGAATTGTTACATTTATTTATCATTTTTTTATTATGGTTAGGAGTGGTTTTATGGTCATGGACGTCCTGAATTACCTTGACGATGTCCTTTATTATCCGATTTTAATGGTCATCCTCGTTGCAGCCGGCCTCGTTTTCTCGTGGAAAACACGGCTCATCCAGCTTCGTATGTTCGCTGAAAGTATTCGCGTCGTCATGGAAAAGCCGACAAAAGACGGAAACGTATCGTCTTTCCAGGCCCTCATGGTTTCGACGGCCTCCCGTGTCGGTACGGGCAACATCATCGGCGTATCGACGGCAATCTGCCTCGGCGGCCCGGGCTCGGTCTTTTGGATGTGGATCATCGCCATCATCGGCGGTGCAACGGCCTTCATCGAAAGCACACTGGCTCAGGTTTACAAACGCCGCAACGCCTTAGGAAACAGCTACGGCGGTCCGGCTTACTACATTGAAACGGCCATGCATAACCGCGGTCTGGGCGTCCTCTTTGCCTTATCCCTGATCCTTACCTATGCCGGCGGCTTCAATCTTCTTTGTTCGTTTAATATGCAGTCGACCTTCCTCGTGTATGACTTCTATGATCCTACGATGACGCCGTGGATCCTCGGGGCTGTTTTTGCAGCCCTCGTCGGCTACTGCCTCATCGGCGGCGGCCAGCGTATCATCAAGGTCACGTCGGTCATGGTACCGGTCATGGGCGCCATCTACATTTTGGCAGCCTTGGTCGTCGTCGTCGCTCATATTTCCAGCCTGCCGCAGGTATTCTCCATGATCTTCGCCGATGCCTTTGATTTTGAAGCCATCTTCGGCGGCGTTTCCGGTTCCTGCCTCATTTACGGCATCAAGCGCGGCCTTTACTCGAACGAAGCCGGTATCGGTTCGGCTCCGAATGCGGCAGCTGCAGCTGACGTCAGCCATCCGGTCAAACAGGGGTTGGTTCAGATGTTATCGGTCTTCATCGATACCCTCTTAGTTTGTAGTGCGACGGCTTTCATGGGGCTTTTCTCCGGCGTTCCCATCGTCAAAGAAGCAGCCGGTGCCGCTTATGTACAGAGTGCCGCTTCGGCCGTCTTCGGCGGATTCGGACCGCTCCTCATTACGGTTTGCATGCTTCTCTTTGGTTTCTCGACGCTTATCGGCAACTTATACTACGTCGATAACTGTATCCGCTTCATCCATAAAGGGGCTCCGTCTCAGAGCTTCGTCTATAGCTTCCGCATCGTCTGCATCGCCATCGTCTTCATCGGTGCCGGCATGTCAATGGCCGCCGTCTGGGCTATTGCCGACATCCTGATGGCCATCATGTGCTTCATCAATATCCCGGCCTGCTTTATCCTCAGCAAAGTCGCCGTCAATGCCATGAAGGATTATCAGCAGCAGCGTGAAGCAGGGCAAATTCCGGTCTTTAAAGCCGCTGCTATCGGTATCGACGAAAGCACGGTACAGTATTGGAAATAAATCCTCTTGACAAATAGGGGGAGAGACCTTACAATACGCTTATATACAATGATAATTGTATTAAATAATTAAGCGTAAAAGCTATGAACAAGACGGCCGATATGGCGCAGCCTTTTTAGCGAACCGGGGATGGTGAAAGCCCGGCAGAGGCTGTATATTGGCGGATCACTTGGGAGCTGCAGCTGTGAACCAGCTGCCGGGTCGCATCGTTATATTGCGTCAAAGTGGCTGCGTGAGCAGTCAATAGGGTGGTACCACGGTGATTACGTCTTCGTCCCTTTTTGGGACGGAGACGTTATTTTTTTTCACACAGATAAGAGGAGGAAGCATCATGGATTACGGTAAGACTTTACATCTGCCCCAGACGGAATTCCCCATGCGCGGCAATTTGCCGAAACGGGAACCGGACTTTTTGAAATTTTGGCAGGATCATGACATTTATAAAAAACGCTTGCAGAAACGGGACGGAGCGCCTAAGTTCATTCTGCACGACGGCCCTCCCTATGCCAATGGCAAGATTCATATCGGCCATGCTTTAAACAAAGTATTAAAAGACATTATCCTTAAATATAAGACCCAGCAGGGCTGCTATACCAAGTATGTTCCCGGCTGGGATACCCACGGCCTTCCGATTGAACACGCCGTCATCAAGGATACAGGCCTCAATCGCCACGAAATGACGCCCCTTGACTTGCGTGCTAAATGCCGCGATTACGCCTTAGCCCGCGTCGAAGAACAGAAGAAAGACTTCATCCGCCTGGGCGTTCTCGGCAATTGGGAAGATCCCTACCTGACCCTTCGCAAACACGTCGAAGTCGCTCAGATCGGCGTCTTTGGCGAAATGGCTAAAAAAGGCTATATCTACAAAGGTCTGAAGACCGTTTACTGGTGCCCGCACTGCGAAACGGCTCTGGCTGAAGCTGAAATCGAATACAACGACGATAAATCGTTCTCCATCTACGTCAAGTTCAAATCCGTCGACGTCAGCGGCCATATGCCGAAAGATGCCGATCCGGAAAAGGTATTTGCCCTCATTTGGACGACGACGCCTTGGACCATTCCCTGCAACCTGGCAATCAGTGCCAACGAAAACCTGGAATACGTCTGGGTCCGCGTCGGCGATGAATATCTCCTGATGGCTAAAGAACGAGTTGCCGTTACCATGGAGGCCGGTAAGGTTACGGACTATGAAGTTCTGCCCGACGTCATGACGGGCAAACAGCTCGAAGGCATGGTCTTCATGCATCCCTTCTACGACCGCAAGGTCCCGGTCATCCTCGGCGATCACGTTACGCTCGAAGCCGGCACGGGCCTCGTCCACACGGCTCCTGACCACGGCCAGGATGACTTTGATGTCTGCATGAAGTATGAAGCCTGGGGGCTCAAACCTTTGGGCACTGTCGACGGTTCCGGCCGCTATACCGATAAGGTTCCCGGCTTTGAAGGCCAGTTCGTCTTCGATGCCAACGTACCGGTCATCAAGAAATTGGCTGAACAGGGCACCCTCTTTGCAAAAAGCACCTTCCGCCATCAGTATCCGCACTGCTGGCGCTGCAAGAACCCGATCATCTATCGGGCAACGGAACAGTGGTTTGCTTCCGTCGACGGCTTCCGTCAAAAGGCCCTCGATGCCATCGATACGGTCAAATGGATCCCGTCTTGGGGCCATGACCGCATCTACAATATGATCCACGACCGCGGCGACTGGTGCATCTCCCGTCAGCGTGTCTGGGGCGTCCCCATTCCGATCTTCTACTGCGAAGACTGCGGGGAACACATCATCAACGATGAAACGATTTCTCACCTCCAGGATATGTTTGCTAAAGACGGTTCCGACGCCTGGTGGATGTATGACGTCAAGGAATTGATGCCTGAAGGCTATAAATGCCCCCACTGCGGCGGCACCCATTTCCGCAAGGAAAGCGACATCATGGACGTTTGGTTCGACAGCGGCAGCACCCATCAGGGCGTCCTTAAGCACGATCCGGACCTCGATTATCCCTGCGAAATGTACCTTGAAGGCTCGGACCAGCATCGCGGCTGGTTCAACAGCTCGCTCCTCACGTCCGTTGCCGTCAACGGCTATGCTCCGTATAAATCGGTTCTGACCCACGGCTTTACCGTCGACGGCGAAGGCCGCAAGATGAGTAAATCCGTCGGCAACACCGTAGCACCGCAGGAAGTCATCGAAAAATACGGTGCTGATGTCCTCCGCCTGTGGGTATCGTCGGCTGACTACCAGGGCGATATCCGCTTGTCGCCGAAGATCCTGAAGCAGCTCTCCGACGTCTACCGCAAGATCCGCAACACCTTCCGCTATCTCTTGGGCAACTTGGCCGACTTCGACCCGTCGAAAGATGCCGTCGCCTACCAGGATATGACGGAACTCGATAAATGGGCTCTGCTGCGCATGGAACAGGTCTTCGAAGAAGTTACCGACGCCTATGAAAACTATCAGTTCCACGTCATGTACCATGCCATCCATAATTTCTGCACCGTCGATTTGAGTGCCATGTACCTCGACGTCATCAAAGACCGCCTGTACACGGAAAAGACGGATGCTCCCGTCCGCCGCAGCGCCCAGACGGCGATGTACATCATCTTGGATACGCTGGTCAAGATCGTCGCTCCGGTCCTGTCCTTCACGGCGGAAGAAGTATGGCAGAACATGCCTTCTGTCGACGGCAAAGAAGAAAGTGTCCTCCTTACGGATTGGCCGGAAGTTCATAAAGAATATCTGAATGCCGACCTCGATGCTCGTTGGGACCACTTCCTGTCCTATCGCCGCGACCTGACCCGTATCCTCGAAGGAGCTCGTCAGGAACACAAGATCGGTCACGCCCTCGATGCTGCCGTTACCATCTATGCCGATGGGGAAGACTACGATTTCCTCAGCTCTTGGCAGGATCAGCTGGCTGCCTTGCTCATCGTCAGCGAAGCGAAACTCGTCAAAGGCGAAGCTCCGGCCGATGCCGCAGCCGGTGAAGACCACAGCGACATGAAGGTCGTTGTCGTACCGTCGAGTGCCGAAAAATGCGAACGCTGCTGGATGCACACCGACACCGTCGGTTCCGATGCCGCTCATCCGACGCTCTGCGCTCGCTGCGCCCACGTATTAAGCGAATAAATTTTCAACCTTGAAATTTCCTTATCCGTAAGGAAGCTCATGGTTGTCCCGAAATGGATAGTTTATGCCTGTCAATGACAGCATAGGCTATCCGTTTTTTTTGTTGAAATTTTATGAATTTTATTTTATAATAAATGAAGTGTTCTGTTATAATGTACATTTGTATTTTTGGAACGATATGTTCTATGGGAGGTTTTTGGTATGCATAGTTTATGGAGTGCCCTAAATCGCATCAGCTTGATCAAGCAGATCATCGTCGGCCTGATCATCGGCATTGCGGTAGCCATGAGTTTTCCCGCAGCTGCTCATGAGTTGGCCCTGTTGGGCGTCATTTTCGTCGGCGCCTTGAAAGGTATTGCTCCGGTCTTGGTCTTCGTATTAGTCGCTTCGGCCCTTAGCCGGAAACAAGAAAATCATGAATCGAAAATTAAAGACGTCATCATCTTATATCTCATCGGTACCTTTTTAGCTGCTTTTTTCGCCGTCATGATCAGTTACGTATTCCCGCTGACGCTGCAGCTCGACGTATCGGCTGCGACGAACAAAGCTCCTGAAGGCATTGCCGAAGTCCTGACGACGCTCCTTAAGAATATCGTTGATAATCCCGTCCACGCTTTGATGACCGGCAACTACATCGGTATCCTCGGCTGGGCTGTCCTCTTCGGCATCGCCACCCGCCGCGTTTCCGAATCGACGAAAGCCGTCCTCGACGACTGTGCTAATGCGGTCACGACCTGTGTCCAGTGGGTCATCCGCCTGGCTCCCCTCGGCATCATGGGCCTCGTCGCCGATTCCATTTCTTCCAACGGCATTGAAGCCATCATCGGCTACGCTCAGCTCCTGGCCCTCCTGGTCGGGACGATGCTCATCTTTGCCTTCGTCGTCAATCCGATCATCGTCTATGTCAAGCTTCGCAGAAATCCCTATCCGCTCGTTTGGAAGTGTATCTCGACCAGCGGCGTCACAGCCTTCTTTACACGCAGTTCGGCGGCTAACATCCCGGTCAACATGGCCTTGGCCAAAGAACTCGGCATCGACCCTGACACGTATACGGTTACCGTTCCCCTCGGGGCGACGATCAACATGTCCGGTGCAGCCATTACCATTTCGATTATGACCTTGGCAGCCGTCCACACTTTGGGCATTGCCGTAGATTTTCCGACGGCTCTCCTGCTCAGTGTTTTGTCGGCTATCGGTGCCTGCGGTGCTTCCGGCGTTGCCGGCGGGTCCCTGCTCCTCATTCCCATGGCCTGCAGCCTCTTCGGCATCTCCAATGACATTGCTATGCAGGTCGTCGGCGTCGGCTTCATCATCGGCGTCCTTCAGGACTCGACGGAAACGGCTCTCAACTCGTCGACAGACATCCTGTTTACGGCAGCTGCTGATTTTGCAAAACGATCATAGAAAAGCCATCCCGGCTATTAAAAAGGCCCTCAAGAATCGGATTTTAGTCCGGTTCTTGAGGGCTTTGTCGTGGAATTATTATTTAATGATGTAAGCAGCGACGATTTCGGCGTAGTATGCCGTGTGGCTGTCGCGGTTGGCCATGTGGAAGGTTCCGTCGACGTTCTGGGGATAGAATTCGTCGTTAATATCTTTCGGTAAGTCGGAGAGTTTCTGTTCTTTTTGGAAGAGTACACGGCATTCTAAGGTAAGGGGCAGTTCCTTAATGCCCGGGACGGAGATGACCTCAGGATCTTCCAAGGTCAGGCCTAATTTTTCAATCTTGTCGCCGTCATGGCCGCTGAGGGTACCGGCTTTTCCTAATATGGAGCGATTGAAGGCTTCGACGGGGACGTTGACCGTAAACTCCGGATTCTTAGAAAGCTGTTCGTGAGTGAAGCGGTGCTGGCGGACATAGACCGTGAAAATAGGTTTGGCCCATTCAATGCCGAGGGTACCCCAACCGATGGTCATGGTATTGACCCGGTCGCCGGCCTTCGTCGTCAAGAGAACACCCTTACGCAGATTTTCGAGGATTTCCGGTGCTTTTTCAAAAACGTTAATTTTTTCTTTCATGGCAATGACTCCTTTATATACATATAACTAGATATTTCTTTTCTTAGGATAGAATTATGATACCATAAGTCGAAGAAAAGGGGAAGTATGCACTTAAAAGTTAGATACTGTCCAAAAGGGTAGTATTGGAATCTTATGCGGAAAATCGTAAATCTTTTTATAGGGAGAAGAAGGGGGACTATAAAAAAACTGCCGCACCATAAGGCGCGACAGCTTTTTATCTTATTTACCGCTTTCAGCGATGCAGTCGTTGATATCGGCGATGAGGGCATCGACGTCGATGCCGTGAGCACCGGCACCCTGACCGATGGTTTCAAAGTGAGCAGCCATGCAGCCGACGCAGCCAAGGCCGTACTGCTGGAAGATTTCGATGATCTGCGGGTGTTTCTGAACGGCTTCAATAATACCCGTATCTTTGGTAATCTGTGCCATAGTATATTCCTCCTTCTTCGTTAAATACAACCCGGATGGTTTTGAAGGAACGTCCGGATTGAGTCTATTATATCACACTTTTTTTAGTTGTGTGAAGAAATGCTTCGTTCCTCTAACAGTTGACCGTCAGGGAGAAAACTGCGGAAGGTCAGTTTGTCTGCCGTCGCTTCTAAGGTCATGTAGTTGTCTGTTTCCGGCTGAGGCGCGACGTATTCATCGAGGCTGTGCTGCTTCCAGAGGCTGGGATAGCGGACGTTGCCGGCGACGCCGGTGATGATGTATAAGGGGCCGCTTTCATCGCGCTGGAAGTTCTTGATATGGCCTCGGTCGCGGTAGGTGTGGAGATGGGCCGACAAGACGGCATCGACGCCGTACTGGTCAAATAAGGGCATCCACAGCCGTCCTTCTGCAGAGAAGCCTTCTTCACGCGGTTCCGGGCGGTTGGCAAAGCCGTACTGCAAAGGATCTTTGTGCATCAAGACGACCTTCCATTTCTTCGTCGTCTTGGCCATATCTTCTTTGAACCAGGCCACTTCATCGTCATTTAAGGTCGGCTCGAAGTCGGCCAGTTCCTGGGCCTGGGTGTTGAGGACGACGAAGTGGATGTCGCCGTAATCGAAGGAATAGAATTGGTTCTGGTATTTATTCATGTCGATATGGGGCAGGGCGAAAAGATGGGTATAGGCTTCGGGCATGCGCATCTTCCAGTCCGTGTTGTAGGTCTCGTGGTTGCCCATGATGGGGACAACGGGGATGCGGGCGATCAGCGGGCCGACGGCGTCGAACCAGGCATTCCACTGGTAATGGGACTGGCCGTTATCGACGAGGTCGCCCATGTTGACGAAGAACTGAGCATCCTGATTATTCTGCCAAGCTGCTTGCGCCAGGGAGGCCCAGCCGCTGTAGTCGCTGGACTGGGAATCGGGGAAGATGAGGGCTTTGAAACTGCTGCCCTCAGCCGTACGGAAAGGCGTCCAAGCACTGCGCTTGTCGCCGTAGCCGACGCGGTATTCATAGGCTGTACCCGGCGTAAGGTCGGTAACCGTTGCCGAGTGGATATATGTCGTCACGCCGTCATCGCTGAAGGCGTCGCTGGAAGCGGGAAGGGCCATAATCGTATTGTCGTCGCCGGTCTTGCGGAATTCCACGACCGGATCGTCTTCGGCGTAGTCCGACTGCCACATAAAGGTCCGCGACGTCGTGCTGTCAGCCGTAATGACCTGGCGGATATTCGAGGCATCTACCGATTCGGTCGGCAAGTAGTGGGCCGCTGCTGCTTTCGTGGCTCGAATGCCCTGTTTGGCGACGGCCTTCGTTCCCGGCAGCCAAAAGTAGGCTGCTGCGGCTGCAATGGCCAGGACGGCGACGATGGGGATGATTATTTTTTTATGGTTCCATTTCATAGAATTCCTCCTATCCAATATGTTGTAATTAGAGTTATTTTCATTATTGTAGTTATTATAGACTATGGAGTCAACTCTAAGTCAAGAAAAAACTTGACAAGGGAGGGCCTTCGATATAAGATAGATGCATCAAATAGGATATATAACGTCGATGAGCGGGAGCAAGTACCGTCATGATACCCCTTGACAGCGAGCCGGTGGCAGTGGAAGTCCGGTAAGAGGCCGTGATCGGGAATGGGCCCGGGAGATGCGGACTGAACGAAGACAGTAGGTTCCGCCGGAATTTTCACCGTTACCTTGAAAAGATGCATCAACAGGTGCATTAGAGCCGGGCCATATGGCCAACCAGGGTGGTACCGCGGAGCTGACTTTCCTTTCGTCCCTATGTATAGGGGATGGAAGGTTTTTTTTATGAATCAGGAGGTACCATTATGGCAGTTATTTTTTCCGGTATTCAGCCAAGCGGCAATCTTACCTTAGGCAACTATTTAGGCGCACTGCGCAACTTTTCTAAAATCCAGGACGGCAACGAATGTTATTACTGCGTCGTCAATCAGCATGCCATCACCGTTCCCCAGGACCCGAAGCTTTTGCATCAGCGGACGCGGGAACTGGCAGCTATCTATTTAGCTTCCGGCCTCAATCCGGATAAGTCGACACTCTTCGTCCAGTCCGAAGTTCCCGAACACGCCCTCTTAGGCTGGATGATGATTACCTCGTCCTACGTCGGCGAATTGGAACGGATGACTCAGTACAAGGATAAGGCGTCGAAACAGGGCGATTCCATTCCGGCCGGTCTCTTGACCTATCCGCCCCTCATGGCTGCCGACATTCTCTTGTATCAGACGAATTTCGTGCCCGTCGGCGATGACCAGAAGCAGCACCTCGAAATTACCCGCAACTTAGCTCAGCGCTTCAACCGCCTCTACGGCGAAGACATCTTTACCATTCCTGACATCTACCTCGGCCAGGACGGCACGCGGGTCATGAGCCTCCAGGAACCGACCAAGAAGATGAGTAAGTCCGATGATAACGAAACGGCTACGATTTATCTCCTCGACGAACCGAAGGCTATTGAAAAGAAAATCAAGCGGGCTCAGACGGACAGTGAAAACTCCGTCCATTATGACAAAGATCAGAAGCCGGGCATTTCAAACCTCATCGAAATCCTCTCGGCCCTGACCGACCAGACCCATGAACAGGTCGAAGCGGCTTACGTCGGTAAAGGCTACGGCGCCTTTAAGAAGGACGTTGCCGAAGCCATCATTTCGACGTTGGAACCGATTCAGCAGCGCTATCGCCAGTTGGTCAGTGAACCGGAACTGGACGACATCCTTGACAAGGGGGCAGCCAAGGCTCACGCCAAAGCCAGCCTTACCTATGAAAAGGCCTGCAAGGCCATGGGCTTGTTCCGCAAATAATTTCATATATAGACATAAAAAAAGCGAGACCGTGACGGTCTCGCTTTTTTGTTGCCATAGGAGGAGAGGACTTACATGCCGACTTTGTTCATCAACTGCTGAATGAGAGCGCGCTGCTGTTCAAGTTCAGCTTTCTGGCTGTTGACCTGGCTGGCCAAAGCCTGGTTTTCTTGGCGAAGGGTATTGACTTCCGACGTCAAAGCGCTGACATCGACGGACGTACCCTGGCGATAGATGCGGTCGCCTTTGTTGCCGAATTTGAAGGAAACGCCGACATTGAACATCTTTTCATCGCTGATCGTCGTGCCGAAGCTGAACATCGTATCAGCATTGGGGCGATAGAAGGCGCCGAGAGCTACGGCGTTGTCGCCTTTGTAGTTGCCGAGAGCGGCAGATGCGGAGAATTTATCTTCCGGGTTGAATTCCAACGGATGGAGACCTGCCAAAGCAGCTGCACCGGCACCGACTTTATCGACGCGGTCGTTCAAGCTGCTGACGCGGTTATCTAAGCCTGTTACCTGGTCCTGTAAGTTGCTGACATCACTGTTCAAGTTGCTGACGCCTAAGGTATCTTTCCAGCCTTTGATATCCGTTTCCGTCAAATTAGAGCCGTCGCGGTCAGCTTTCTGGTCGAGTTCCGGTTGGATAGCATCTTTAATGGCACTGTCGTCGACAGAAATCTTATAATTTACACGAGATTTATCGTCGTTATAAGTGCTTTCAATTTTTACATTATCCCCTTGGGTCAAGGTAATAGCATCGACGTAGCCGACTGTATTGGTTTCGATACCTAAGGCTTCCTGCCATTTTGCGACTTGGTCTGGGGTAATGTTGCTGGCATCGAGGTTAGCTTTTTTTGCAGTTTCATCAGCTACACGTCTGAGCTGAGCGACGTTGACGGCATCCGTATCTTCTGTACCGGCAGCAACGTTGGTGATTTGACGAGTCAAGACATAGCTTACTCGACCATCGCCATCATATTCAGTGGACCCCACACTAACTGCACCCGCGGTGGATTTAAAAGTACCGAGTTCAGTTTTTTGATTTCCTAGATCTGTCGCAAAATCTTGATTTTGCTTAACCCATTCATTTAATGCTTTAGTTGCCGCAACAGCTTCAGCACTGTACTGTTCTTTAAGAGCTTTAGCTGCGGTATACTGATTTTGCTCATCTTCATTTGCACTACCTTTAGTGTTTACCATAATAGTTTCTTGTTCAGCTTCTTTGGCTTGTGCATCATAAAGAGCCTGATTTAATTTATTATATTCAGTAATTTGATTAGCATATTTAGTGTTAAAAGCCTTCAAACTATCACTGGCTCCAATAGCCGTTGCTAATCCGGATATATCCTTCGGTACGTAACTGCCGCCATCATCGGCAAAAGGAACGTAGCCAATCGTATTGGAGTACCGATTAGATACAGAATTAGGTCCTAAAGCAACCCCCTGAGACACATAAACCTTGGCATTAGTACCTAATGCTGTACCACTGTAAGTAACGGAAGCGCTTTGGCCTAATGCTACCCCATATAGGCTATTAGTCTTTGCATTCTTCCCGATCGCAATACCGCCGATGGCCGTAGCATTATTACCGATGGCCATACTATCGTTAATGACACTGTAATTTTGTACACCATCATTCTGCAAGTATTTATAGAAGATACCTGCCGTAGCACCTTGACCGATAGCAAGGCCTGAAGAGGAACGAGCATTCAAACCGATAGAAAGGCCATTCGTATTAGCATAGGCATTTTGACCGAAAGATACACTCTTGCTGGCAGCATAGGAACCGGAACCTACCGCTGTAGAATTAGTAATCGCACTGGCATAAGTACCGATAGCCGTACTGTAGCTACGAGCAGCATAGGTACCAAAGCCGATGGCTGTATTCCCTGTGCCCTTACCGTCAATATCATTACCGGACGAAACACCGTCTACACCTTCGCCGTTAGCATTATCATTTTTTGGTGTTCTGTACATATCTTGACCACCCATATAACTCGTATTAAAAGTCTGCCGATAGTCGATGATTTTCGTTTCCGTCGACTTAACTTCTGATCCTTTATCGACGACATTCGTGCTGGCAGGTGCTTTCCCGATGCCGACGTAAGATCCGGTCAAGCCGGAAGCCTGGACGGAGTAGGTTCCGCCGACCGTCGCGAAGCTGATCAGCATGACGGCTGCGACTTTTGCAAGAAGGTGTTTCTCTTTCTGAGTGTTCATAATCAAGTCCTCTTTTCTTAGTATAATTTTGATGGAAATAATCAAATTTATGCTATCATAAAAACCTTCATACATGCCATTATGAGTCGTTTTGAATCTATCTTATTGCAGTATAGACACATGAAATTTTATAAAAAATCCAAGGGCTCTTCGTGGATATGAAGGTTTTTTGATACAAAATAGGTACAACAATTTGTGATCTTTCGAATTTATTATATCACGTTTAAAACACAGTTCAAGATATTTTTTAGACGTAAGTATACCTTTTAGGGATGAGTATCCTGCGACTTTAGTGGGAAAAAGTGTTTGATAAAGATTTTTTAATTCCATAAAAATAATCATCGTATTTTTTGAAAATTAGGTTTTATAAATAAAAATATTTAATTTTACGATGCTTTTCATATCGATAATTATATTTATGTTTAAGATTATTAAAGATAAACCATGGATAACTTTATAAAAAATGAAATCTGATAAGCTGTTAGTAATGACCTTTAATTATAATTGATAAAAACAATACGGATTGCAAATAAATAGCAAATAACAACAAATGGATATCCATGGATTTTAAAAACTACCTATAAACATGATATATCTTATCTTATATAACGGGCTGGTGTCAATATAATATTGGACTTTTTTGTGTTTTTTTTTAGCCGATATATCTTGTTGGTGACATGTTTGTGTCATCCCGTTGTGAATGGCGAAGGTAAAAGACAGGATGCAAGGTAATGTGTTCGGTAAAGGCCTTGTAATATATAATAGAAAAATATGGTCCGTGAAAGGGAAGGGATATAGTGGAATTTATTGACAGCTATGGTATACTCTGGGTAGGCTCTGAATTATCTTGCCATCCGGCGTATTTATGGGACCTGACAGCCCGGTGGGAGGGCCTTCTTTTTCTTTTGCCGAGAAGGAATTTGACAAGATGGTGTAGAATATCTATCGTAAGGTAATCTAAGTTTTACTATATTGCTTGGAGGTAGTCATTATGACTCTCAGTTTATTTTGGTCACGCTATACGTTGGAGCTTCAAGAGCAACATTTGCGTGAGGTCGATGCCTTTTATCATTATTTGATTGCCCGTGAACGTTGGAACTGGTTGCTGGCTAAGATTCCGGAGCAGGATCAGATCAAGATCCTCTGCGGTCACAACCACGGCAAGGATGCCTGGACCTGCCGCACCTGGTTCGATCACATGCTGGAATGGATTAAAGCCAATAAACCGCCGGCTGTCTATGATGCTGTCGTCGACAAGATCCATATGATTGAGGAAAAACCGATTGAAGAATTAGAAAAGCAAGCGGCCCGCAATATTTCACCGGAAGAATTGGAAAAACTCCATCGTGCCGGCTATTTTCAATGCGTTGCGGCGCCTGAAAAAGTGAGTGAATGAAAGCAGGTGAGGGAATGACCTTTGTATTGCGCATGATAACCGCCTTGGTCCTTATGTTTTCGCTGACGGCTGCCTTGCCGGCGGCGTCGGTGCAGGCCGATACGGTCCGCGTGCTGCCCATTTCCGGCGACATCGACGGCAGTCAGGTGGCCTTTATTCAGCGAGGGCTGCGCCAGGCTGAAGAAAACGGCGATACGGCCGTCGTCATTCCTATCAACACCTTAGGCGGCCGCGTCGACAGTGCCTTAAAGATACGGGATATGATCATGGCCTCTGACGTGCCGGTCATCGCCTATATTACGTCGCGGGCCTGGTCGGCAGGCGCCCTCATCGCCTTGTCGAGCCGCCATATCATCATGGCACCGGGAAGCAGCATCGGTGCGGCTGAACCGATTCCCGACACGGAGAAAAACATCGCTGCCTTAAAAGCGGAATTCAGTGCGACAGCTGCCCAGACCGGCCACAATCCCGGTGTTGCCGAAGCCATGGTCGATAAGACCAAGGGCTATCCGGGCTATGCCGATCCGGGAAAAATCCTGGCCTTGTCCGACAGTCAGGCTAAGGAACTGAACGTATCGGACGGTTCGGCCGATACCTTGTCCGACGCCTTGGCCCTTTACAGCCTTGGTGATGCACAGACCATTTACGTAGATAAAGATTGGCGTGATGACATGATCGGTATTTTACAGAACCCTTATGTACGAACCTTATTCGTCGCCTTGATCATCGCCGCCCTCTTGGCAGAAATCAAGATGGCCGGTATCGGTGCCGGCATTGCCACGGCCTTCGTCTTTGGCGGACTCCTGCTCTACTCCGGCAATGAACCCTTGGTGGCAGATCTCAAAATCATCGCTGCCTTTTTAGTCAGTCTGTTGTGTATCGGCCTTGAATTGGCCTCTCCGGGCATCGGCATCTTCGGCTTGGCCGGCGTCGTCCTCTTGTTCGGCAGCCTGTTCTTTATGCTCGGGGCGACGTATGAGTCAATCTATATCCTGGCCGGCGGGACCGTTTTGGCGCTCATAGTCTTTTATTTCTTGGGCCGTCATTTACCCAAGAGCTCCCTCTTTGATAAATTGACCCTTAAGAATCGTTCGACCAAGGAGAAGGGCTATACGTCTCAGGAAGACTACAGCCGCTACCTCTATGAACGGGGGACGACGATTACCATTCTGCGTCCGTCCGGGACGATACGCATCGGCAAGGAACGCGTTGATGCCGTAGCCAACGGCTCTTTCATCGACCGCGACGTCACGGTCCGTGTCATCAGTGTCGAAGGCGGCCGCATCGTCGTCGAACCGGAGCCGGAACGCCATCTGAAGGATTGAGATGGAATAAAGTGACAAAGTGAGCTATAATAAAACTATGTATAAACGGTATATATTATAGTTAAAGCTTTCAGAATAGGAATGCCTTCCCCGTGAGGAAGGAGCTGCCCGAGGAATGGCAGAGGCACTCGGGCCGTATGGTTCGTGTGAAAAGAGAAAGGTGGCGAAGTTTGCTGCGGCCTCTGCAGCACAGAAGGGTTCACCGTGTCCGCACGCGTCTCTGCGGACTGTGTTTTGCGCAGCATTCTGCCTTATGAGTCTTGTATCTTTTCTAGCCGTTCCCATTTTCATCATTGCTTTGGCCGTTGTCGTCATCGCCTTATTCTTGCACTTCGTGCCCATCGGATTGTGGATCTCGGCCATGGCTGCCGGTGTCTCCGTAGGCATCGTCAACCTCATCGGCATGCGTCTGCGCCGGGTCATCCCGTCTAAGATCATCCTGCCCTTGGTCAAGGCCAATAAGGCCGGCCTCGACGTCAACGTCAATCAGCTCGAAGCCCACTACCTGGCCGGCGGTGATGTCGACCGCGTCGTCGATGCCCTCATCGCCGCGCATCGGGCGACCATGTCCCTGACGTTTGAACGGGCCTGCGCCATCGACCTGGCCGGCCGCGACGTCTTGGAAGCCGTTCAGATGAGCGTCAATCCGAAGGTCATCGAAACGCCTTTTATTTCGGCTGTTGCCCAAAACGGGATTGAATTGAAAGTTCGGGCCCGGGTTACGGTTCGCGCCAACATCGACCGCCTCGTCGGCGGTGCCGGGGAAGCGACGGTCATCGCCCGTGTCGGCGAAGGTATCGTCACCAGTGTCGGTTCGGCTCAGGACCATTCTGAAGTGTTGGAAAACCCGGACAAAATCAGTAAGACCGTCCTCAATAAGGGCCTTGATGCCGGGACGGCTTTTGAAATCTTGTCCATCGATATTGCCGACGTCGACGTAGGCCGCAATATCGGTGCCCGCCTCCAGACCGACCAGGCTGAAGCCGACAAGCAGATTGCCCAGGCAAAGGCCGAAGAACGGCGTGCCATGGCTGTTGCCAAGGAACAGGAAATGCAGGCTTATACCCAGGAAATGCAGGCCAAGGTCGTCGAAGCCCAGGCCGAAGTTCCCCTGGCCTTGTCCCAGGCTTTGCGTGAAGGTAAATTAGGCGTCATGGACTATTACAATATGAAGAATATCATGGCCGATACGGATATGCGTACGGCTGTCGCTCAGGCCGGCGTGCCTAAGACCCAGTCGGCGTCGACCGTAAAGGATGATCACCACGACCATCACGATGGAAGCCATTCGGAACAGTAGGTGATGACCATGGATCTTGTATGGATGATTATCGTCGTCGTCTTGATGGGGGTCCTGCCGGACCTCTTGCGCCGCAAGCGAAAGTACCCGCGGAGCAAGGGACCCATTCCCGTACCGCCCCGGCGTAAGCCGGCCCCGGCCCCAAAGATGGAAGCACCGGAACCGACAGTGCCGGAACCGTCCTTTCCCGATTGGGATGAGGGTTGGGATAATATGAATTTCCCCGATGAACCGGAACCGGCGCTTCCGAAAAAGATGGTGCCGCCACGGGTCGCTGCAGAGCGTCCCAAGTCTGTGCCGGTCGTCGTGCCCCAGCGCGTCCGTCCTGCCCCTTGGAGCGGTCTTACGCCCCAAGCGAGAGAACTCTATGCCGGTTTTGTCTGGTCGGAAATCTGGCAGGAACCGTTGGCGCACCGCAAGGGATTTATAAAAAAATAGAGAGGATTTAACCATAGATGATTGAAGAAAGAGAAGTTGGTCTCAAAGGGATTCCCGGTCTCGTTATTACATCCGGGGAAAAAGCAAAAGGCGTCGTCTTGTTTTATCACGGCTGGTCGTCGCAGAAGGAATTTCAGGCCGTCCGCGGCCGTATCTTGGCCTCTTACGGATACGATGTCATCATTCCCGATGCCGTCAACCACGGCCATCGCGGCACTCTTGACTATGAAAGCAAGGCCGTCTATGCTGATTTTTGGCAGACGATCTTCCAAAACATGATGGAAGTACCCCTCATGCTGGAATATATTGCAGAACATTGGCCCAATACGCCTCTGGCTGTCATGGGTCATTCCATGGGCGGCTTTACGGCTGTCGGGGCTTGGAGCCTGTTTAAAGAGTTCAAGACAGCCATCGTCATGAACGGCTCCGGCTGGTGGGAAGAATCGGAACGGCGTTTCCGCTCGTCCCTTCACATCGAAAAGCCGAGGTCCTACCACTTCTTGCAGATGCAGTTTGCCGCTATGGATCCTTATCAGCATATGGACCGCCTCATCGGCCGTTCTCTCTTGTCTCTTCGCGGCGGTGCCGACGATGTCGTCGATGGAGCCGCTCAGGAACTCTATCTTGAAAAGCTGGCTCAGCACAGCGATGTAAAGACTCAGTCCGTCGTTTACGACGGCCTCGGCCACTTCGTCACGACTAATATGATGGGCGATGCCGCAGCCTGGCTCAATCAGGAACTGAAGGCATAAGGAATCCTATGGAACACAAAACAACAACCGCATGGACGCGGACGCTTCGCTTCTTATCCTTTCGGATGGGGCCGGGCGTATTTCGTCCTTGCCGTTGTTGTTTTTTTTCGGCTTTTTAGGTGCTTGCCTTGACAGGGGCCATGGAAATTTTTATGATAAGATGACATGATTTATTAGCATATACGAATGGGGGGAAATGCTGTGAAACAACGCCATTATTTTTATTTGATTCTGGCTTTCATCGGCGAACTGTCGGTACTCGGCCAATGGGCTCTCTTTCGCCATAGTCTGCCCGTTCCGGAGATGCCTCTTTTGGCACTCTTTATGGTACTGCCAATTCTGTATGTCATACCGTACGTCTTTTCCGAGGTGCTGCCGCCAGTTATAACGCGGGGGCTGACCCGCTTTGCCGGCTATTGGTTTTCCTTTTCTTACTATGCGACGATGCTCCTCATTCCGGGGCTCTTGTTGTGGATTGTCACACAGCTCATGGGCCACGATGACCTTTGGCAGGGGACGGTTTCCGTCTATTACAGCGCCTTTGCTTTTGGGTTCACTTGGCTGCTCTTGGCTGTCGGAGCCTGGATCGGCCATCATCAGGTCGTGCGGACCGTCGATATCGAGACCGACAAGGCTATTGACCGCGACTTTTCCATTGCCTTCGTCAGCGACATTCACTTGGGCGCTGTCCTAGGGACGTCCTTTAGCCGCCAATTGACGCGGGACGTCAACGCCTGCCGGCCCGATATGGTCCTCATGGGCGGCGATATCATCGACGGTGACTTACAGTACGTTTTAAGAGAAGACAGTTTTTCCGGGTTTGAAGGCCTTAAAGCGCTGGCCGGTGTCTTTGCCGTCATGGGTAATCACGATACGTACGGGGAAAACCTGGCCTTAGAAGCAGAAACCTTAGGCCGCTACGGCGTCAAGGTCCTGAACGGTGACGTCGTGACGCCTATTCCGGGGGTAACCCTTTTTGGTCGGGAAGATTATTATATCGCCCCGGCGGCACCGGTACGAAAGGCCGATGAGGCAGATTTTTCGATTTTTATGGAACACGAACCGATGCACATCCATCAGGCTGCTGAGGCCGGCTGGGACCTTCACGTCAGCGGCCATACCCATGCCGGACAGTTTTGGCCGAATCGGCTGGTGACGAGCCGCCTCTTTGCCCTTGATTACGGGACCCGTACGTTCGGTAAGATGACGGCTATGGTTTCCAGTGGTTATGGAGCCTGGGGCGCCTTGTTCCGAATCGGTCCGCCGCCGGAAGTCGTCGTCATTCGCGTCCATAAGAAAGATTTGCAGAAAGAAATATACTAAAAAAAATAATCACCTCAGAGGGGGAACGATGATGGGAAAAAGAAAGATTTACGTCTTGGCTTGCGGCGGGACGATTGCCGGTAAAGCCGCGTCTGCCGATGACCTGACCGGATATGAAGCCGGCAAGACTTCGATTGGAGAACTGCTGGATGCCGTACCGGCTGTGGGTGACTATGCCGAGGTAAAGGGCGAACAGTTCGTCAATATTGACAGCTCCGACATGACCGAAGCCCTGTGGCAGGCCTTGGCTTCCCGCGTGCAGGAAGTGGCTGACCGGGATGACGTCGACGGCATCGTCATCACCCACGGGACGGATACGATGGAGGAAACGGCTTATTATCTAAATCTTACCGTCCATACTCGCAAGCCCGTCGTCCTTACCGGATCCATGCGGCCGGCGACGGCTATCAGTGCCGACGGCCCTTTGAATCTCTTGGAAGCCGTTCAGGCTGCAGCCGATGCAGCGCTGGGAGACTGCGGCGTTGTCATCGTTATGAACAGTGTCATCCACAGCGCCCGTTTCGTCGAAAAGACGGATACGACCCACGTCGATACCTTTAAGGCTCGTCAACTGGGCTGTTTGGGCTATATGCAGGACGGCCGGGTCCGCCTTTATCAAAAACCGCTGCGGCAGCATACCTTTTCATCGAATTTGGTTTCGCCCTTGACCCTGCCGGCCGTTGCCGTCGTCTACACCTATGTCGGCCTTCAGGCTGAGGACGTCGTGCAGCTGGCTCGGGGGAAAGAGGGGGTGGTCATGGCCGGTCTCGGCCACGGCAAGATGCCGGCCCCGGTGTGGACGGCCCTGCAGCCGCTGATGGAAGACGGCCTCGTCGTCGTCCGGGCTGCCCGGTCCCTGGGAGGCCTGGTTACACCTGTCCCTTCTTACGACGGTACGGTGACGGCTGATTCCCTGACGCCGCAGAAAGCCAAGATCCTCTTGCAGCTGGCCCTCTGCCGGACGAAGGACCTTTCTGAAATACAGGCTTTCTTTGATGCCTATTGACAGGAACGAAGGGTCCTTCTCCTTCCCTAATAAGGCCGGGTGTGATAAAATAAATAAGATATATAAACTACAGCCATGTTATCGATGTAGCCCTTACGACAATATAGATAGGAGCGAATGAATCATGAAAAAGTACAAAAAATTAGTAGTACTGACGGCCTTGACCGCAGCTCTCAGCACGTCGGCTTTTGCTGCCGGCACGGGTATTACCGATATCCGTAATTATTGGGGTAAAGATGCGATTCAGTATTTTTATGACAACCATTATGTCAGCGCTGCCAACGGCCAGTTCCGTCCGAACGACGATATTACCCGTGAAGAAGCCGCCTCTGTCATCGACAATATGATCGGCAAGGAATCGACGGTGAAGACGACGAAATTCAGTGACGTCAAAGGACGCTGGTCCGAACGAGCCATTGCATCCCTCGTTGACAAACAGATCATGAACGGCTACAGCAACGGTACCTTTAAGCCGCAGCAGCGGATCACTCGTGAAGAATTTGCCGTCATTGCCTATAACTATATGACTTATCAGGGTATGACCACTGTTGAAGGTGCGGCTCCTTTTGCCGATGAAGCCAAGATTTCGACGTGGGCTCGCCAGGCCGTCCATGCCTTGGCTGCTGCCGGCTATATGAAGGGCGGCAATTACAACATGTTCAACCCGAAACAGTACGTCACCCGCGGTGAAGCGGTCAACGTCTTGTACCGCATCATGACTGGCGTCAAAGTGACCAACCAGAGCCAGGACGGTTTGGAAGCTAAGGCCTTTACCAATATTAAAGACGTCTACGGTTCGGTCAAAGCTTTTGCCAACGACGGCATCATGTACTGGCAGGGCGACAAACTCCACATCGGTGTAAAAGATGTCAAGAACCGCCAGAAATTAGCCGATGCCATTGCCGATGATAAGGATATTCCTGCTGAATCGGTCTATGTCCAGAAGTCGACGTACAGCTACAATGACTATAAGAACATTATGGCCCAGGCCGAAAAGATTTATCGCGCTACGGAATCGACGGATGCTGCAGTCACGACGGCACCGGATTACCTTAATGAAAAAGTTATCCTCACCGTTCCTTCCATTTCGAAAGAAACGCAGAACAACCTCAATAAAGCGCTGGGGAGTGCCCTTCGTATCGTCATTCAGTAAGCTAGGAGGTCTCTCATGGTACGACATAAAATCGCTGCCTTCTTGGCAGCTGCGATGCTCCTTTCGGCAAGCCCGGCTTTCGCCGATGCTCCGTACACCGATTTGGGGAGTATGGCCGACCGCCAGGCCGTCGATTACTTGTATGATACGCAGTGCCTGACTTTTATTACGGGAAACTCCTTTGAGCCCAACCGGGTCCTGACCCGCGGTGAATTAGCTCAGCTCCTGTATAATGTTGCCGGAAACATCCCCTTAGTTCAGCCGGGAGCGCCGGCGTTAAAAGATGTTTCCCAAGGGACAGCCGGTGATGCTATGAATGCCGTTGCGGCTCAAGGTATTTTGACGGGCTATCAGGACGGAAACTTCCAGCCTGAAGCGCCGGTAAGCCGTGAAGAGTTCGCTGACGTCATTTACCGTTACCTGCAGTATAGCCGCATGGCCGATCCGGATCAGGAAGTGATGCCTTATGCCGACGAAGCGCAGGTGTCTCCGGCTTATGCGCAAGCTGTCGCCATCCTTCACAGCAAGAATATCATGGTGCCGGCCGACGGCTATTTCCGACCCAAAGAAGGGATGACCCGAGCCGATGCGGCCCAGGTATTTTATCGGTTCATGCATTCTGACGGCGACTATACGTCTCACGTGCAGATTGAAACCCAGGTGATGAAGGCCATCAATGCCGAATACGGTTCGGTCCTGGCTTATTTCCAAAGAGGGACGATGTACTGGGATAACGATGTCTTAGTTCTCGGCATCAAAGGCAGCCCGAGCAAGTACTTAACGAAACGGATTAAGGACGATGTGTCGAAGCCTGAAGCCGTTCAAATCCGCCGCGTTTCCTTGAGCCACGCCGATTACAGCCAGCTCATGAACCGGGCCATTCATACCATCGTCGATAAGGAAGGCGTCCAAAACTACGTCGGTGCTGTACCGGACTACGTCCATGAACAGATCGTCGTTACCGTTCGTCATCCTGTAAGTAAGGACACGCTGGCTGAACTTTCCAGCCGCGTCGGTGCCGGCCGGGTTCGCTTAGAAACGATGGTCCCTGCCGGACAGACGTCTGTCGTCCAGGTTCCCGGCGTCGACGCTTCGAATGAAACGGCGAAGGCTGAACCGTCCGGACAGACTGTGAACCGGAGATTGTATGCAGCCGCCCTTGACGACACGACCTCGTCGGCGGTGACATCGGTCCAGAACGACGCTATGAACTAAAGATTTCAACAGTATCGAAGGTGCTGATTGACGGCATCTGACGGCGCTGTCTATGAGGCAGTGCCGTTTTTCTTTCTTTATTTTTGGCCCCTTGGCGTCATAGTTCGGTGCGGGTGAGGATAAAGAAATGGTTTATTGTCTATTTATGCAATGTTTTGAATTAAAGTCCAATATATAGTAGCTCAGGCAAGCATCTTATGCTACAATGGGTACAGAAGTTTGATGAAATAGAGGAGAGGATGACATGACAAACTTTTTGCCGTACGCTATTATAGCGGGTATCGCAATCGTCTTTTTTGTAATTTGTTATATTTTGTATTCCAGTGGGGAAAAATCCGAGAGTAGTCCCCAAACGGAGACCCAGAACGGGAAGACGAAGACGCGGACTCGCTACGACGGCGGACCACAGCCGCGGAAGGTCCAGCACCGCCGGCCGGCAACAGTTAAACATGCCAGACAACTGCCGAACGTGGCAGTCGAAGAAGATACAGAACCCTTGCCACAGGTTCCGAAAATGACCCTTGGGGAGCGGCGGGAACACCCGGAAGAAACGGCTTTTGTCACGACGAAAGGCGAAGCGGTCCGCCACAATGGAAAAATCGTCTATCGAGAAGCCTCTGTGCCCGTACGGAGAGGCCCCAATGCCGACAGCGTCGATGCGACGCAGGTCTTGTCGCGCGATGAAATCCTGGAAGCCATGGAAAAGGTGGACAAGGAAGAAGCGGCAGCCTATAAGGCTCGGGAAGAAGAAGCGAAATTGGCCCGCCAGCGTCAGGAAGAACAGGAAAGAGCAGCACAGGAACAGCAGCTGACTCAGCGTCGAGAACGCCGTGAACGAGCTCGTCATGCCGTCGCTGCAGCCAAGGCCGAAACCGAAAGCCGCGGCAGCCGGAGCCAGTGGTCGGAAGACGTATCCGATACGAAAGAAGAAAAGGCCCCTTTAGCCGATATGGCCGCTGTCGTCTCTGCCGATTTGGCGGAAAAGACTCGCGCCGCAGCCGGCAGTGAACCGGCTGCAGCTAAGGCGGAACCGATGGCCGATGTGAAGGTTGTACCGGCACGGCCTCAAGAAAAAGCTCCGGCGGCCGATAAGGTCGTCGCCGATGAACGCCGTGTTTCTGAGGAAACGCAGGTTCTCCGTAAACCGGATCTGAACATGCCGGCTAAAGAAGGACCTGTCGTCAGTGAAGGCATGAAAGCCGTCGCGTCCCAATTGGAAAAGACCCAGCGCATGGAACCGATCCATATCGACGCTGCGACAACTGCCAAGAAAAACACGCCCGATGAAACGATGGTCATGCCGCCGGTACGGGCTCATAAGTCTCAGGAAAAGGCCAAACCTGTCGTCAAACCGGCTCAGACGTCGTGGGAATCCGGTACATCAGGCCTTGATCTGCGGACGCCGCCGGCTTCCAGTGACTTGCATCGCCCGTCTCTTTGGGAACAGGACAGCACCGTCGAATCGCCCGTCGTCCGCCAGTGCGTATCCCACTTTTTGCGCCAATACGGCGTCGTATCGCCACAGCTTCAGCAGCAGACCGAATACATTACGTCCGCTGCCTTTGACCAGATCGGCTGTAAAACGGATGCCGAACGGCAGCAGGCTATGGCGCCCCTCATCGCTCAGGAAGCTTTGCAGAACGTCCAGAAGGCCTATGCCGCTCACCCCGATGACTACGTAGCCACCATTGCCCTTCAGGCGTTTTACGACATCATTAACGGTTCGCCCATTTCGACGCGCCACCTGGTCGCCATCGATGCCCTGAAGGTCATGCCTTACCTGTCTCAGAGCCATTACCAGATTTTGGCGATCCTCTTATTGTTCCTGTATTCGCGAAACTCTCACAATGTCGACAAAGACTCGTTCTGCCAGTACATTGATAAGTATATCTATCCCTTCCTGGAAGGATTCCCGACGGAACGGCCGTATTATCAGCAGCTCGACTACCTGCACTGCACGGCCTTTGAAGTGAAGGAAACTCACTTTGCAGAAATCCTGTCCGATTCCTATCCGCTTCTGTTCCGCTACCGCGGTTTTACCGAAGAAGAACTGCGCAAGGCCTTAAAGGGCATGCGCCTTTCCGACGAGTTCATCGTTCAGTCCTTTAATTCGCCCTTAGTCAAACTGGCTATGGTCGATGAAAGTATGGCCAAGCGGTTTTTCCGCATGACCGGCCTCACCGACAGGAATATTCAGGATCATATCCTGCGCCTGGCTAAAAAGCGCCCGGCTAATTTCAGCGGCGAAGAAGCCCTGGATATCATGGAAGACATTTCGCCGGTCCTGGCTGACCTCGGTGATATTTGGGACAGCTCGCTTCTGCGCGTATCGACCTTGTCCCTGTTAGGTCTCTACTTGGCCCAAGGATTCGTCAAAGAAATCATTGGCGAAGAATTTGACTTGTCTCGTTGGTTTGAATAAGGAGTTTTAGCGTGAAAAAGATTCGTAAAGCCGTCATCCCCGCCGCCGGTTTTGGTACCCGTTTCTTGCCGGCCACGAAGGCGACACCAAAAGAAATGCTGCCCATCGTCGATAAACCGACGATCCAGTACATCGTGGAAGAAGCCCTGCAGAGCGGTATTGAAGAAATCCTCATTATCAGCGGCCATGCCAAAAGGGCCATTGAGGACCACTTCGATACCAATCCGGGCTTGGAAATGCACCTCGAAGAAGGTCGAAAAACGAAACTGCTCAACATGGTGCGCAGTATTTCGGAAATCAATATCCACTATATCCGGCAGAAACACATGCGCGGATTAGGCGATGCCATTCGCTGTGCCCAATCGTTCATTGCCGATGAACCCTTTGCCATCCTTCTCGGTGATGATGTCGTCTATAACGATACCAACCCGGCCTTGCGGCAGATGATTGATCTTTACAATGAACTCGACTCGACAATTTTAGGATGCCAGGAAGTTCCCCTGCAAAAGGTTTCGTCCTACGGTATCGTCCAAGGGATTCCCGTCGAGGGAAAACCGGTGCTGAAAGTTCAGCAGGTCATTGAAAAGCCGGCTGTGGAAGAAGCGCCGAGCCGGACGGCTGTCTTAGGCCGCTACATCGTAACGCCGGATATTTTCGATATCCTCCGGGACACGAAGCCCGGGAAGGGCGGAGAAATCCAGCTCACCGACGCCTTGCAGACCCTGGCCTGCCAGAAGGCTGTCTATGCCTACTGTTTTGAAGGAAAGCGCTACGATGTGGGCGATAAACTGGGCTTTTTGAAGGCCAATGTCGAATATGCCCTTCGTCGTCCTGATTTAGCAGAACCCTTCCGGAAGTTCCTCTTAGAAACGGCAGAAAATCATTGATCCAAACGGCTGCTGACCTTCTCCTTAGGAGGTTGGCAGTCGCTTTTTGTATTCCTATTTTCTATTTAATGTACACGAAAATAGTATTGATTGAAAAAATAACCCATGCTATAATAAGGTCAGAAAGAAGGGGATTTTATGAAGATTGAAGAAGGGACCATTATCGCTATAAAAGAGGCCGGAAGTGCCGAAATCAAAGTTGGCCGCCATTCCGACTGCATCGCCTGCGGCGCTTGTGACGGGGCTGACAATATTGTCGTTACGGCCGTCGATCCGTTAGGTGTCAAAGTGGGGCAGCACGTTCGCTTTGAATTCCGCGATGTCAATATCGTCATCGGTGCGTTTATCTGTTTTGTCATGCCGCTGCTCGTCTGTGCTGCCGGTGCTTTTGCCGGTCATTTCCTGGCCTTGTCCCAAGGCTTTGATACCGTTCAGACCGCTGTCATCGGCGGTGTCATCGGTTTCATGATCGGCGCTGTCGGCGTAAAACTCTTCGACCGCTCGCTGTCAAAAGAAGAATCGTCTAAGCCGAAAATTATTGAAATCTGCTATTAAGGTCATACTGAAAATCGCCCGACCGATGGAAACATCTTTTTTCCACGGCGGGCGATTTTTTTGTATATCGGTTGTCATTCAGTAGCTTTGCGGTAAGTCATTTTCGACGGCCAGCTCCGTCCCGTCTTTGAGGGTGATGGCCGTGATTTCCAGGATGCTCGTCGTATCGTCGATATTGGCGGAACGGATGAGAGCATACTGCGAAGGAATCAAGGGATTGAGGAGAAACTGACTTTCATAGGTGCTCCTTTCAGCCGACGTTGACAGTCGCAGGGGCGACGTATAGAGGACGGCGTCATCGCTCTTGCGGCGCAGGGTATAGACGGCTTTGATGGCAGCGATCTGTTCTCGGTCCTGATGAAAGACCGGGGTATAACTCAGGCGGAGAAAGGTTTTGTCCTGGTCGGATACGAGTTTGGCTGATACATTTTGAAGGGTCAATAGGGCGTCTATTTTTTGCCGGACCGGTCTATTGTAGGCGTCGAGTTCATGGTTCATGACGGCTTGCAGGTCACTGATAAAGCCCTTGGCATCGGCAAGGCCTGTAATCCGCCAGGTATCGTCCGGCGTCTTTTCCATGGTGACCGTGCAGGGGACGGAGGCGTCGAGCTGCTCGTTGTAGAGGATAAAGGTGACCGTATTGTCATGGCTCCAGTCGGCGGAATCGAGGTGCCATCCAGAAATCGGAATGGAAAGGCCGGCGCTTTTCAAGGTGTTGCGGAGACTGGTGGCGACGGTGTTGTACTGCTCGTTATCGGTGTTTCCCGCCAGGGTCCAGGTAATATACAGGTCGGCTGCGGAGACGAAGGCCGAACGCAGGGGAGAATGGATGACGCTCAGGACCAGGGACTGATCTTCACGGGCCGTCTTATGCAGGATAAGAGCATCAAAAAATTGACCTGTCAAGGCTTCTTGGTCGACATAGCGGCTGAAGGTTTCGACGTCGCCGTCCTGGACGGAGCGGATGATCTGCTTGGCAGCGTAATCGGGCATCTTCACATAAATCTGGCGGTAGGCGCTAAAGGCGGTTATGATACAGCCTGCAAGGATGAGCAAGGCCAGAACTACTTTGCCGTCCCACAGGGTCAGTACTCTTTTTCTCATAGCATATCCTTTCTAGGGCAGGGTAAAACCTTATTTTTTCATTATACCATAGATAGCCCGTCGGAGTTAGCCTCGTCCCTTTTTTCTTGCTCAAAATCTTCTCTTTTGGTAAGCCGGTGGGGTTAAAATGCCAGGAAGTCTCAAATTATGTTATAATGGTAGCATCATCATCGATAGAAAGGGAGGTTGATGCCTGTGATTACCTTACAGGATGTGAAGTCGGGAACTTCTTACCAGGTAAAAGAAGGAACGACGCTGCAGCAGGTTTACGAGGAATATGGCCCGAAAGGCGATATGCCCATTGCCGCTGCCCTCTATAATAATGAATGTGTCGGCCTCAAGACGAAAGTAGATCAAGACGGCGATGTCGACTGGCTGCCGATTAATTCGATGGAAGGCAATCAATGCCTGATACGGACGGCCATCCTGCTCTTGGTCCGCGCCGTCAGCGATCTCTATCCCAATGGCAAGGTGTTGGTCAAGCATGCCTTGCGCAAAGCCTTGTACTGCGAGTTGGAAATCGGCCATACGGTCACCTTCCACGACGTAGAAATGATTAAGACGCGGATGCATGAAATCGTCGACCAGGACGAAGCCATTTCCCAGGTCATTGCCAGTACGGAAACGGCCATGGCCATGTGCCGCAACCGCAATATGGAGCGGGAAGCGGAACTGCTCAAGCACGTCGATGTCACCCATATCCTGGCCTACCAGTGCGGACCGACCTTCGACTACTATATGGGACCGCTCCTTCCCAGCATGGGCTATTTGACCTGCTTTAACCTGCGTCCTTATGCGCCGGGCGTCATTTTGGAAACGCCGACTGTGGGCAATCCCAACGAACTTCCGGAATACAAGGAAATCCCTAAGATGGCCCGCCTCTTTTTGGATGCCGAAGAGTGGGGACGCATCGTCCGCTGCGAATACGTCTACGATTTGAACCACTATATCGAAAACGGGACGATTCAGGACATGGTCGATGTCGCCGAAGCCTTGCAGGAAAAGGAAATGGGCCAGATTGCCGACTATATCGTCAGTCGCCGTCCGAAAATAAAGGTCGTCCTCATCGCCGGTCCCTCGTCGGCCGGGAAGACGACGTTCTGCAAGCGGTTACTGACCCATTTGCGGGTCAACGGCCTGCGGCCCTTGGGAATCTCCCTCGACGACTACTTCTATAATCGGGAAGACACGCCGAAAAATCCTGACGGCAGTTATGATTTTGAATCCCTTCGGGCCATCGACGTCCCCTTATTCAATCAGCAGATCGATGCCCTCAATCAGGGCAAGGCCGTCCGCTTGGCTCGTTTTGACTTCGTCACCGGTAAACGGTACTTTGATGATACGCCGGTTACCCTGGAAGCGGGACAGCCGGTTGTCGTAGAAGGTCTCCACGCCTTAAATGATTCCCTGACCTATATGCTGCCGCGGTATGAAAAGGTAAAGATTTCCTTAGGCGTCCTGACCCAGATTCGGATCAACGACCACAACCGGATTTCTACATCGGATACGCGCATCATCCGGCGCATGGTGCGGGATCAGCAGTTCCGCGACCGCGGTCCCATGGCAACTATGGATATTTGGGCCGACGTCCGCCGCGGAGAAGAACAGAACATCTATCCCTACCAGGAAGATGCCGACAAGATTTTCAATACAGCCCTGCCTTACGAACTGTCCGTCCTGAAACCCTACGCCGAACCCTTGTTGGAATCCATCGAGAAGGACAGTGTTCACTATGCCGAGGCTCAGCGGCTGTTGAAATTCCTTCGTCCCTTTAAAGGTGTCGACGCTTCCGTCGTACCGCGAAACTCCCTGTTGCGGGAATTTATCGGGCCTGAAAAAAGAATTGACAAAGCCTAACCAGATAGATATAATAGTATAGTCGAGGTAGAAATATGAAACTACAAGTCGAAGAAGCACTAAAAGAAGCGGGGAAGTCATTTCCCTTCTCTTTTGAATGTCCGGCTGCCGAACTGGGTGATGTGGACGAATTTCCTTGGAAAGACGCCACCGTAGCTATCGACGGGACGTATGGATTCGATGGCAATCATATCGTTGTACATGGAAACATACGGGTATCCGGCGGCTACACCTGCAGCCGATGCTTGTCACCGGTATTGGTGGATCGGAATGAAACACTGTCTGAAGTCTATGGTACGGAAGCAGGGCTTCCAGAGGACGTATTGCCCTACAATGGGGAATACATCGATTTGACGGAGACAATTAGAGAAACGTTGATCCTCAGCGAGCCTATGAGGGTGTTGTGCCGGCCTGACTGTAAGGGACTTTGTCCGCAGTGCGGTGCAAACCTGAATGACGGACCCTGTAGTTGTCCTACCGACAATATTGACCCGAGACTCGACGTCTTGGCTCAATTATTACGATCCAAAGAAGAGCGCTAGAAATAACGTACCATGTGATCTAAGGAGGTGCAGACCATGGCAGTACCAAAGAACAGATTATCCCAGACTCGTCAGAAGATGCGTCGCGCAAACTGGAAATTGACAGCACCGGGTTTCGTTGAATGCCCGCAGTGCCACGAAGCAATGATGCCTCATCACGTATGCCCGACTTGCGGCTACTATAAAGGCAAACAGGTTGTCAACAACACAACGGCCGAATAAGGTTGTACATAAAAAAGCCGGTTCATGAACATGGATTTCATGAACCGGCTTTTTTGTGTGCTTTTTTGTAGGAAAGAAAGACTGATTCCCTGTGAAATCTGTACTCCCTTTGAGATAGGTCAGGGATTGGCCTTTTTGTATTCATCGACTTGCTTTTTCAGGCATTTTAAAAAGGCTTCGGACGCCCTGGACAGGAGCTGATATTTTTTCCAGGCTACGACACAGGATAAATACCGGGCCGGTTCTAAGGGGACATAGGTGATATCGTTATCCTGTTGCTGATAAAGGCCGGACATGGCCATGGCGTTGGTAAGGCCTCCCTTTATGAGTAAAGAGGCGTTTCCTATGAGGTCAAAAGAGCCGACGATATTCAGATCTTCCTGTTTGAGGGTTCCTCCGGACCAGGATTCAAAGTCAAAGGAGTGTGTCGTTCGGCGTGATGATACGAGAAGGGGCATATCGGCTATGATGTCGGGGGTGATGGTCTTGTAATGGCTCCACGGACTGTCACTTTTGGTAATGATGCCGACTTGGTCCCTTTCAGGAAGGGCGAGGGATTCGAAACCTGACGCATCGAAGGGGTCGATGAATAATCCGAAGTCGATCAAGCCGTGGGACAGTTTTTCTTCGACGATATCGGCATTGCCCGTAAAGAGGTTGCACGTAACCTGCGGGTGCTGGAGGTGAAGGTCCGTAAAGGCATCGGTTAAGAAGTGAGCAATCCGCGTTTCGCCGGCACCGAGGCGGATACAGCCCGTTAAGTCGGTCTGGTCATCGCTGATTTCAGCTTCTGTTTGACGGACGAGAGACAGGATTTCCTCGGCTCGTTGGCGGAGGTGGATGCCATCTTCAGTCAGTTTCGTGTTGCGATTGGTCCGGATGAAGAGCTGCTTGCCTAACTCCTGTTCTAAATCGGCTATTTGACGCGATAAGGTCGGTTGGGTAATGTGCAGGGTGTTGGCCGCTTCGGTCATGTTTTCTTCTCTGGCGACGGCCAGAAAATATTCTAAAGTCCGTATTTCCATAGCTTCCTCCTTGCATATGACATAATGTATTACGATAAGTATACGATTTTTTTAGGGCTTTTGCAATACGATTAGTGAATTCCTAGCTATTGAATATAACACTTTTACATTCCTAACTACTTTTGTTAAGATAAGAGTGCCTCAAGGGAGAGGTGTTCGACACGTCGAGCGATGAATTCGCTTCTGCTGCAGTTCTTAACGGAAGGGATGGGAAGAAAGGAATCCGTCTGAAAATCCTTGGAATACATTTTGAAAATGTCTAGGTATTGAATATAAGACTTTTACATTCCTGACTACTTTTGTTAAGATAAGAGCGTCCCAAGGGACAGGCGTTCGATACGTCGAAATATAAATGCGTGCCTTCTGATTGTTTTTGACGGACAGCACGCTTTGAAATAAGAAACATGCCTGAAGCGTATGTCTGGAAATAAGATATAAGCTTTTTACATTTCAAGG
Organism: Megasphaera massiliensis; assembly: GCF_036305205.1. Classification (NCBI taxonomy): domain Bacteria; kingdom Bacillati; phylum Bacillota; class Negativicutes; order Veillonellales; family Veillonellaceae; genus Megasphaera; species Megasphaera massiliensis. The sequence continues at coordinate 2,025 of NZ_JAXIXE010000001.1, read as the reverse complement.
ACCATCTGCTAAGATAAGTCCTTGTAAGACGGGCAAGAAGGGAGGCCATGAGGATGGGACCTGAATCATGGAAGAGTTTAGTCGATGTCGGCTGCTCAGCGGAATGCATTGAACAGTATAAAAGATTGACTGACGATGAACAGCGCTTCCTTTACTTGCGTCAGTACCGACGGTGCCTGTTGAATAAGATCCACGACAAGCAGCAGCAGCTGGACCGCCTCGATTACTTACTGCATCAGTTAAAAAAGGGAGGCTGATTATGAGTTTATTAATTGTCTACTATTCTTGGTCGAACGGCAATACGCAAAAGATAGCCGAACAACTTCGACTGGCGACGGGCGCCGATATGGCCCGCATTGAAACGGTAAAGCCTTATGAAGGCGACTATATGGACGTCGTCAATCAGGGCCAGCGCGAAGTGAATCAGGGATATAAACCGGACATCCGCGAGCTGGCGCACGACCCGGCTGACTATGACGTCATCGCCGTCGGAACGCCGACCTGGTGGTACACCATGGCTCCGGCTGTAAAAACCTTTTTGGAAGACAATGATTTTGCGGGTAAGACGGTCATTCCTTTTATGACCAACGGCGGATGGCCGGGACATGTCATCAAGGATATGAAGCAGGCCGCCAAGGGGGCCTCGTTCGGACCCTCTATGGAAGTTCAGTTCGACAGCAGCGGCGGCAGTGACCTGGTAACTGATATTGGAGACGTTGACCGCTGGATAAAAGATATTAAACAGACATATAGTATGTAGGAGGACATGGATATGACATTAGAAGAACTCAAGAAAAATAGCATCTTTGCCGTAGGCGGAGAAAACGTAGATTATGCACAGTACTTTGACGGCATGAGTTACTTGAATATGCTGTCCTTGAAACAAGTCATTGTCGGCAACGTTACCTTTGAACCGGCTTGCCGCAATCATTGGCACATCCATCATGCCTCAGAAGGGGGCGGACAGATGCTGCTGGTAACGGCCGGCCGCGGCTGGTACCAGGAATGGGGCCAACCGGCTCAGGAACTCCATCCCGGCGACGTCGTCAACATTCCGGCCAACGTCAAACACTGGCACGGTGCCGCCAAAGACAGTGCTTTCCAGCACTTGGCCATTGAAGTTCCCGGTAAGGATACGAGTACTGAATGGTGCGAAGCCGTTTCTGAAGCCGATTACAATCAGCTTCCGTAAGGCGGTGCCCTATGGTCATTAAAGGATATATCAAATTGGTTTTGGCTTTGAGCTTTATGCTGCTGGCCGGAACGCTGTTTATGGGAACGGAAGGAGCCTATGCTATGAGCAACGATACACAATCTAAAAAAGCCGTAAAAATCGTACAGACTGCCGGTCGCCAGCGGTTAGGTGATTTTGCCCCCGATTTTGCCCGCTATAATGATGACATCCTTTTCGGAGAAGTCTGGAGTAAGAACGATGTCCTGGCCTTGAAGGAACGGAGCATCGTCACTGTTTCGGCCTTGATCGCTCAGGGCCTTGTCGATTCATCTTTGAAGTTCCATATGGAAACGGCCAAGAAAAATGGCGTGACCAAAGATGAAATGGTTGAAATCATTACCCAGCTCGCTTTTTACAGTGGATGGCCGAAAGCATGGGCCGCATTCTCCTATGCGAAGGAAGTCTACGGAGATCAGTAATGCAAAGCGTTCTTAATTATTAATGACAGCCAGTGGTTGCCATTAATAATTTTAAGAAAAAATATCAAAAATCAATTCATTGTAATATTGATATATCTCGAAATGTGGAGTATAATACAACCATGCTAAAGATTGATTTTGAATTAGTAATGGTTTTTACATAGAAGGAGAAATAAATTATGAAACAAGGAATGTTCAAACAAGTATTATCAGCCATGGTTTTGACCATGTCCCTGGCCGGAGGCGCAGCCTTTGTTTCGGCCGATTCCATCCAGTACAGTGACAATGGCGATTATAAAGCCGCTGTTATCGAAACGGCCCCGGCCTCGACTCCGGTAGTTGCCAGCCGAGTCTACAGTGAACATAACGACC